>DATFJH010000034.1:0-18061 GCA_035269265.1 Candidatus Absconditabacterales bacterium | reverse complement strand
TATCTGCTTAAACAAAGTATTTGCTCACTCATAATCTTTTTTCCAGAGTTTCGCTAATCATTGATAAAAAACATAATCATCTGAACTAATTAAAGATTTATATCTCATTTGATCTACAAAAGACATAAATTTGTCCATACTACTATTGTCTGTTATAGATAAAGAGTTTATATATGTGTAAACATATGTTTTTGTATCTATGATTTTATCGTCAAACATATTTATATTGGATATATATGATTTTGCCTTTTCAAATTGATAATCTCCCACTAAATTTTGTAATAAAATTTTAAGAACATCTGGATTTTTTTCTTTCTGATATATTTTTTCCAACAAATCTAGATCTCTAATTCAATTGTTTATCTCCTTTATTTTCATTTTTGCTCAATCTATTCCATTTTCCAAATTTTCACTAATTGTTTTTGTAAAATTTGATTGTTCATCTTGTATAGCTATTTTTTCAGATTGTGACTTAAACTCAATAGCAGATGAATGATCATTTAAAGTGCCTCCCTTTTGAAGAGAGTTTTTAAACACCAAATGTTTAGCGCTTGACTGTGGATTTTTGTTTTTTTCTATAGATGAAAATATAGCATCACTAAAAAGAAATGCCGTCCAAGCAAACAATATAATCAACAATGCTATAAATTTTTCTCTTTTTGTCATATTTTTATAATTGATAATTGATGATGGATAGTGGATAATTAATTGATTATTATCAATTTACAATTATCCATTAAACTAATTATAACTAGAAAAATTAAATTATCAAAAAACCACTGCAAGTAGCAGCGGTAAGTGTTGACATTATAAAATTTTGATACACTAAATTAAAAAGTTTGAGATTGCATTTGTCAGGCTCATTAGAATTACCCAACAAAAATTATAATAATAACTTAAGAATTGAGCCTATGCGAAATTTTCCGTACTCGTACACAACATTACAAAACTAAAGTATGACTGCAATCTTAAACTAGGGACTTTTTGGTTACTTTTGCGGCTCAATGTGGCAAAAGTAACACCACCACGGTAGCGGTTATAAAAAGCATATCAAAACACTAAATTCTTCGACTTCCTCTTCGATAAACTCAGAGTCCGCTCAGAATGACAGTATTATAGTCACTTCTTCATCTGAGTTTTTCTGTAAGAATTAGCAAACCTATGAGCCTCATCACGTAATTTTACTATAGTTTTATCTGATTGATCATATTCTAAATCAATATTTTGAATTCTCATCTCTGAATCGAAATAGAATATTTTTTCTTTTTCTCATTTAATTTTTCATGCTGTCTTTCTGGCCACTCATTTTCAAAGCGATACAAAATCTACCTGTTTGAATACTTGCTGAAATCGTTCTTCTTTGAGTAAGTCTTTGAGTATTCACAGCTGTCCTTTTCATCAATCTAGAATGAATAAATCTGGAAAGTCTTCTTTATCTTTAAATCTTTTTGTAATGACTTCCTTCAAAGCTTGATAATCGTCTGAAGCTTTTGCGTTGATTTTATATTTACGATATAGTTTGTAGTTTGGTATTCATCATAAAAAACCTGACAATCCTCCACTTGTTCGTGATCATGATAAATGAGAAATATCTATACATTCCATACGATATGGAAAGTTTTTTAATTTATACTTTTCTTGAATATCTTTAAGAATATCATTTAATAAATTTTCATCTTTGAATGATTGTGTAATAATATATGAATCTAAAAATCAATCCATAAGTGTAACAACTTCCTTAGTTTGTGTTTTATTTAATTTAATTTTTGGATTTTTTATTATAAGACTATGATTTAAATCTATCTTATCCATTTTTCCAAGCTCAGATCCCAGTTCTGATAGTATGGAATTTTCGTCTCAATCACCTTTATCTTGTTTATTGATAATTACGTCGATAAGTTTTCATTCATAGAAATTTAGAACAACATAAACGAACCAACCTGATATTTCTTTGATCTGACAAATATAACCTGAAATACTTTTTGGAAGGACTACTGTTTGCTTTTCTGTAAGGTTTTCTATTTGTAAATAAATATCTCTGAGCTTTGTCGCTCGTTCAAAATTTTCTACATCAACAGCTTTTTGTATTTGATTCTTGATCTCCTTTTCTACTGGTTTTGTATTTCATTTGAAAAATTGCTCTACGATCTTAATAATCTCTGAATATTCTTTTTTTGCACTTTCGTACGTACCTCCCTTTTGAAGGGAGGAAGAGCATAGCGAAGGTGGGTTTTGTTTTTTTGAACCCCCCTGACCCCCCTTCATAATGGGGGCATTAACTAAACACCAACCACTACACAATCAAAAATGATAATCAGAACAAACCTTTCATTGATTGAATTGAGTTTTTTTACACCCTCTCCGTTTTATAATATATCTCAAATATTGAAGAAATTTTTTTAATTCAATAGTATTATGTTTTGGTCAGATGTATTTTGATCAATCTTTGACTTTGTTTCTAGTAATGAATATTTGTGGAAAATCTTCATTGGTAATTTTGATGTAAGCGTAGCTATTGGATCATTTCAACATATTATTGAAGGGAGGCTGATGCTCTTTTATTAAATTATCCTCCAAATAAAGTGCTTCTGACTCATTTTTTACTTGAAGAAAATCTACAGTTTCTGCCTTATTCAACATATCTTGTTTTCGCACAGAATTTGGGTTGAAATACTGAGATACTCTATTTTTTAAATTTTTAGCTTTTCAGATATAGAGAATGCTGTCTTTTTTGTCTTTAAAAAGATAGATTCATGGTTTATTTGGAATATTGTTGATTATTGTTTGATCCATACTTTTTTGTAAATTAAACTCATATTTTTTCAAGTAAAAGACCCAACCTCAATATATTCGAGTTGTGATCTTTACAGCCACGCTGCAACGAAGCTAATAGCGGACTGCAGATAATAGACAAACGAAATATTGTTTGACTTAATCACAATATTGTTTATAATAAAATCAAACAAAATAAAAAGAAATATGAAAAAACAAAAAATTGAAGCAATATTTTATATTGCTTTCTCATTATTGCTTGGTCTTGGAATGGGACTATTTGGACTAATATATCGCCCCATAACTATGGGATACCCAATAAAAGATATTTTATTTCTGGGATTTATTGGTTTAATAATAATATTTATATGTTCCCTTATAATACAAGGGAGTATAAAAAAATTAAAAAAAGCTAGAGAATAATCTAGCTTTTTCTTTGTGTTGAATTATTTTTATAAAAAACTATTGTCCGACTATTACTTTCGAAGTATTTAATACCACTTGCTTATCATCTTTTTTGTAGATAAAGCCTCTTTCAAATTCTTGTACTATTTTTCATTTCATTTTTTTGTCTTCTACTGGTTGAACTGAAACTGGTTCATGTAATAATGAGTCTGGTTCTAATCAAACAGCTTCTATTTGCTTAATGTTCATTGATTTCAGTGTTTTCAAAAAATTATCATAAACAAGCTGTACTCATTGAGCCAATGGCTCTGATTTTTTATCTTTTGGAATATTGTCTAAAGATTTTCTCAAATCTTCAACAAATGGTAAAAACTTTTTTACACTAGAAATAAGAGAATTTAACTCTCCTTCTTTTTCTTTTTCTTCTACTTGTTTTTGAAATCTATCAAAATCAAATTTAAGATTGATATAATCATGTTGTGCTCTCTTTAACATTTCTGTCTGCTCATCATATTCTTTTTGCAATTTTTCTAACTTAGCTTCTAATTTTTTGTCTTTTTTTGATTTTGATTTTTTTTTGTTTTCTTGTTCTGCTTGTTGTAATTTTTCTTGTAAATCTTTGTCTGTCATTTTTTAATTATATATAATATAAACAATAATTGTCATCTCGACTAAGTTAACGCATGGAGAGATCTATTTCAACGTTTATTTTAAAGAGATTCCTCCACTTTGGTCGGAATGACAGTGGTATCATAATATTCTGCAAAGCTCATATCTTTTTTGTAAAGCTCTGTTGCAAGTGGTATTCAAACATACCTCCAATGTCGTACTTCCTTCATTTTACCATCTATTTCTGCTCATTTACGATAAGTGTTGATAAATCAATATTTGTGTGCATTTTCATTCATCCAATTTAGATACTCTTCTCATAAAATATTATATCAATGTTTAGTCGCCAAATGAATATCTACGGCTAATCACAATTGATGCTCACTTCAACCTATTTTTGCACACCTATTTGAAGAACATCATCATTCAAACAAAGTTTCTTGATCTCTATATGTTCTGTGTGCACTAATAAGATATAATTTTTCATCAAGATTTTTGTTGAAGCTTTCTGCTAGTTTTTCAAAAGCTACTTGTGCAGGTTGACGTAAAAATGGTCTACCCGCTCTATTAACTATATAATCTGTATCTACTTGTACTAAATCTGATGGTTTATATTTTTTATTGTTTAACAAATTTTTATCAGAAATATACTTTTGAAAAGAATAATCTGAATACATATCAAAATTATTTTCATATTCTATTTTGGCTTTTTCAATACTTTGATTAAAAAAATTTAAAGATTTTTGGCTAACAAACTCTGTCATACTAGCACTAGAATATTTAGGTTTAACTATGACTGTATCAGCTTTTGCAGAATTTTGTAGTACAATAAGAACGAAAGTTAAAATACAAAATCCTATAACAATATTTAGCCAAGAAGTTTTAGCTCTTTTTAATTTTGATATCATTTATGTAATATGTTTTTATATAAATATATCTCTAGCTTTTGCTCATTGTTGTGGTCATATTATTCACCTATCCTCTAACTCATCCATTATCCTGGCTGCTCTAGCAAATCCAACATTTAGCTTTCTTTGCAATAATGTAGCAGAAGCTTTTCTAGTTTGAGCTATTACTTGGATAGCTTGTTCTATTAGCTCTTCATCTGATCAACCTCATCATCAAGAATAAGATCATCAAGCTGTTTCTAACTTGCTTTCTAAAGCCTTTATTATCTCTGGATTATAAATATCATTCTCAGATAATCATCTCATATACTTATCTTTTAGGGTTTTTACAACTTTTTCAATTTCACTAGTCTCTACAAATGGAGCCTGTATTCTTACTGGTCGTTTTGTACCTGGATCTATATAAAGCATATCTCATCTTCATACCAAATCTTCAGCTCATTTTCTTCATAAGATTGTCCTTGAATCAATCTCAGAAACTACTCCAAATGCAATCCTAGTAGGCATATTAGCTTTAATTAGACCTGTGATTACATTTACAGATGGTCTTTGTGTTGCAACAATTAGATGAATTCAAATTGCACGAGCTTTTTGTGCTATACGTGTAATGGCATTTTCCACATCTTTTTTATTTTTTTGCATCATCATATCTGCCAATTCATCTATTACAAATACAATACGATACATTTTTTCTGATATTACTTTTTTGTTGTATTCTTCTATATTTTTTACCCTTTTATCTTTTAATAAAGTATATCTTCTTTCCATCTCATCAACTGCTCGCCTAAGAAGTTTGAGTGCTTTGTCAGGATCACTAACTATTGGTCAAAGCATATATGGAAGTCATGAATATAATTCTAATTCAACTTGCTTTGGATCTACCATAAGAAATTTTAATTCAGATGGAGAATTTTGATACATCAATGATAAAATGAAATCATTTACTCATACAGATTTACCAGATCATGTAGCTCATGCAACAAGCAAATGTGGCATACTTTCCAATGTTTTGGTTATAATTGAACCATCTATTTGTTTTCACAAAGTTAAATTTGTATCAGATTTATTCATTCTTTCTTGAAATTCTTTTGAGCTCAACATATCTCAAACTCTAACAATAGTTGGTTTTGGATTTGGCAATTGTATTCATACTGAATCAGTACCAGGAATCGGAGCAATAATTCTAAGAGATTTTGATTTTAAAGATAATTTAATATCATTTGAAAGAGCTTCAATTTTGGATATTGCAATACCAGCTTCTGGCTTAACTCTAATTTGTACTATAGATGGTCAAAGATCAAATCATTCAATACTTATGGCAACATTAAACTCTTTTAACTTACTTTGTAAAGATCTAGCTTTTTCCATAAGAAATTTTTCATCTATTGTTGTTGTTACACCAGCATTAGATTTAAGTAAAGATATATCAAAGGTTGGTTTATCTCATGAAAACTTAATCATCGGTTTTGGTTTTTTTTCTTCTATTTTTTCTTCTGCTTTTTGTTTGATCATACTTTTAATAAAAGAACGAGAAACCTCTTGTGGATTTTGTGTACCAAAATCTTGTTTTGTTTGATTTATCTTTTTTGCTATAGCATTTGTTGTGTCTCTTTCTGATCTTGAAGTCCTAGAAGTTTTTTTAGCTTTTGATCTCTTATATCTTTCTAATTTTACATTTATCTTTGGTATAGAAAAATTGAAAGTATACAATACTCGAACTACAGATCCAACAAACAAGATAACAACAAAAGACTTTACTGCTGTTGCTTGTGCACCAAACATTGCATTTAAAAGTTCTATCAAAGGCCAAGAGATATATCATCAAAAAGATTCATATTTATTTGTATCTCAATCTATAATTGGAAAATTTATTATTCAAGAAACTAAAATCATTACAACCAAAAATTGCTTTATTAACAAATTCATTAAATATCCTTTTGATATAATCAATATTCATACTAGCATACACAAACCAAAAAATATATTTAATCATATTTCTCAAAAAACTACACTAGCATAATTGGTTAGTATTTCAAATATGGGAGATCATTTTGCTAGATACAATGAAAAAAAATATAATCCTCCAAGGATAAACATAGCTACTCAAAGTTTATATTTGTTTAGAATTAGAGTCTTCTTTTTTCTTCTACTATATTTTCTTCTAGCCAAAATAAAAAAATTAAACAATAAAACAAAGTAAACTATTCAATCTAATATAAATTGAGATTAGAGATTTTTTATGATTTTTCAACTGAAAACTGATTAAAATAGGAAAATAATTCTATTTTAATCACAATAACATTTAAAAAAACAACTTTAAACTAACAAAATAAATCTGATTTCTCACGATTTAGATATATCAATGTATCCATACCATCAGGCTCTCGTTCTCTTTTAAAAGTATCTAATTTGTCTGAATAGTGAAATGGTACTATATAACTATTTGTATATTCTCTATATTTCCTGTTGAAAACTTCCATAAAATGTCAATTTTTAACAATTGGCGATATTACAAAAATATCGTTTCAAATACAATCTTGTTCTTCTAATCGCGAAAAAAATAGTGTAGAAAAAAATTCTAAAGTTTCAATAACTAAATTTTCAGCTAAAGCATTTGACTGTATTTCTTCATAGTCCTTATATCGATATTGTGAAATTCAATTATCCCTATACATTTGTTTCAAAGCATTTAATCAAAGATTAATAACATTCACAGACTCATAAAAACTGTTGGTAATTTTTATTATCTTGGCAGATGACTCTGTAATATATAACAAAAGAAAATTTTCTCTTTTTAAATTATTTCTTAAAAACAACATAGTATGAAAAGACTGTGGAAGTATTTTTATATTTTGTTTTTCTCTTATTTTACCATAAGTAGAGTTCAGTTGATTCAGTGATTTTGAATCTATATAAATTATATAAAGTCTAAAAAATATCTCACCAGATTCACCAACAACAAATTTTTTTTCTTCTCAGTCTACAAATACACTATCTACATATGTAGTAAGAAATTTTCACTCAGCTCACTTTTCATTTTCAATAAAATCCATCTTTTTTTCTGTGATATCATGTAACTCCTGTATTGTAAAAGGATCTTCTTTATCAAGAAATATATCGAATCTAAAAAAAGAAAACCTACTTTCATCAAGTAAAAATGTATGATCGTATTTTGAATTATCAAATGATTTTTCTATTATTTTACGAAAATCTTCATGCAATATATATTGCTGTATTTTTTCTCATTCTTGGATTTTGTAAACACGAAACCTAGGATAAGATTCTGATAAATATTCATATCGTACTTGTAGCATATGGTTAATTGAGAATTGAAAATTGGTAATTGATAATGTATAAATTAACAACTAAACATTAACAATTAACAACTATTTTTTCTTATCTTGTTTTTTAATAATTTCTAGACAATCTTTTAACTTCAAATCTGTAGCATCTTTTCATCATTTTGGTATTTTATAGTTCTTTTTTTCATACTTAATATATGATCAATATCTTCAATTTAATACTTCTATTTTCTTACCTTTATTATCAAACTCATTAATGTATTTGTTTTTTTCAAACTCTATTTTGGCATCTACAAGTGGTATAGACTCTTCTAATGTTATATGAAGTGGATCTAATTCGCTATCCTTTGGTATAGAAACAAACATATTTTTGTATTTTAAATATGGTCAAAACCTACCAATAGCAGCTATGATTTTTTCTCATTTATAGTCTCAAACTTCCCTTGGTAATTTAAAACAATCCAATGCTTCTTCTGGTGTAATTGTTTCTATAGTTTTACCTGCAGGTATATTTGCAAATTTTTTATCTTCATCTTCTGCTGATCATATTTGAACTAATGGTCAAAATCTTCAAATCCTAACCAACAATGGTTTTCATGTTTTTGGATCTTTTCATAATACTCTTTCACCACTAGCCCTATCTGCTCATTCTGCTTCTACTACCTCTGAATGAAAAGGACCATAAAAATCTTTTAACATTTTTTGTCGCTTGATATCTCATGTCGCAATACTATCAAATTGTTCTTCTATAGATGCAGTAAAATTATAATCCAATATGTCTTTGAAATTTTCTATAAGAAAATCTGTAACAGTCCTTCAAACATCAGTAGGAAATAGTTTGTTTTTTTCTACTCATGTATTTTGAGATTTTGTTTCTTGAGATATATTGTCTGATTTTAAAGTAAATTCTAAATAATCTCTTTTTTCTCAAGTTCTACTTTCCAATACCACATATCATCTCTTTTGAATAGTAGAAATAGTAGGAGCATAAGTAGATGGACGCCCAATTCATTTTTTCTCTAATTCCTTTACCAAACTAGCTTCTGTATATCTTGGTGGATGTTTTTTAAATTTTTCTGTACTAACAATATTTTTCATATTCAAAACTTCTCATTTAGATAATTTTGGCAACATATCCTTTTGCTCTATTTCATCATCATCTTTTCATTCTATATATACCTTTAAAAAACCATCAAACTTGATCATTTCTCATTCGGCAATGAAATGATTTTTATTTTTAGAAATATCTATTTTTGCTTTTGTTTTTTCTATATCTGCTGGAGCCATTTGAGAAGCAATAGTCCTCTTTCGGATCAAATCATATAATTTTTTTTGAGAAGCATCTGCTCATGCTATATGATTTTCCATATGAGTTGGTCTTATACTCTCATGAGCTTCTTGTGCTCATTTTGATTTAGAAGAATATTTTGTAGGCTTTGAATACTTTTCTCAATATTCTTTTATAATTTGTTGTTTTGCTGCACTTATAGCATCCTGAGAAAGATTTACAGAATCTGTTCTCATATAAGTAATATGTCATGCCTCATATAGCTTTTGTGCTACTTGCATAGTACGAGAAACAGAAAATCACAATTTTCTACTAGCTTCTTGTTGTAAGGTAGAAGTAGTAAAAGGAGCTGATGGTGACTTTTTACCTGGTTTAGTTTCTATTTGAGATATTTGAAAGGTTGATCAAATACAAGAAGTTAAAAAATCTTGTACTTCATCTCAGTTTTTAAAACTTTTGTTTAAAGTAGCTTGAAAATCTTTGTTAGATTCACCATTAAAAGTAGCAATTGTTTTGAAAAAGTTTGCTGCTTTAAATTTTTCTATCTCTCTTTCTCTTTCCACTATTACACGAACTGCTACAGATTGTACTCTACCAGCAGAAAGTCATCTAGCTATTTTCTTCCAAAGTACAGGAGAAAGCTGAAATCAAACAAGACGATCTAATATTCTTCTAGCTTGTTGAGCATCTACCAAATTCATATCAATAGTCCTTGGATTGGCAACAGCTCATTCAATTGCTTTTTTGGTGATCTCATGAAACACGATTCTTTTGGTATTTTTTACATCTAGTTTTAGTTGATTGGCTACATGTCGTCATATAGCCTCTCATTCACGATCCTCATCAGTTGCAATCCATACATGATCTGCTGCTTTAGCAAATTTTTTAAGTTCTGCTATAGTCTTTTTCTTGTCTGGACTGACTTCATATACTGGCTCAAAATTATTTTCTACGTCTACTCAAAGTTTTTTTTGTGGAAGATCTACTACATGTCAGTATGAAGCTTTTACTTCAAAATCAGATCATAATATTTTTTTAATTGTTGCTGATTTAGCTGGAGACTCCACTATTACTAGATTTTTTGCCATAATAAACAATATAACGATAAAAAGAACTGTGTTTCAACGTTGTGGCGTTTAAACGTTTCAACAATGTATCGTTATATGTTTATTAATGCTCCTTTTAATTTCAAGCAAAAGAAAATAAGAAACAAAAAGTTCCAAAAGAACTTTTGATTTCGTTTTATCTGCAAATTAGAATTTTATTGTTTTTAAATTCTAATTTGTGAAAAAATCCTGAAATTAATCAGGATTTTTATTCAAGTTAATAGTTGTTTTTACGCTAACAATCCATCAATCTCTTTTTGATAGACATCTTTTGGGTTTACTCCAATAAGAGGTTTTACAACTTCTCATTTGTTTACCAAAAATACTGCTGGGATAGAACTTACTTGAAAACTTTGTGCCAATGGTGCGTTTTCTTGACTTTCTACATTAGCCTTAATAATTTTTACTTTTTTTCACTCATTGTCTGCTGCTAATTCTTCCAAAACTGGACCTAGCATTCTACATGGACCACATCGTTCAGCCCAAAAATCTATAAGTACTACTCAATCAAATTCTAGTACTTCCTTTTTAAATTGTTCTACTCATTCTAAGTGTATTACTCACATAATTATAATTTTAATAATAAAAGGTTTCAGCGCTAAAACGTTTCAACGTTGCATCGCTGAGACGCTGTAGCGCTTTTATTTTTGTAAATATCTTTCTGCTTCCAATGCTGCCATACAACCTGTACCAGCAGATGTAACAGCTTGACGATAAATTCTATCTTGTACATCACCAGCAGCAAATACTCCAGGAACTGAAGTTTGTGTTGTACCAGCTTTTGTAATTATATATCAAGATTCGTCAAGTTCTAATTGTCATTCCAAGAAGTCTGTATTTGGTTTGTGTCATATTGCATAAAACAAACCTTTTGCTTCCAACAAAGACTCTTCATTTGTTTTATTGTTGAATATTTTTAATCATGTCATATTTCATCATTCTTCTCACACTATTTCTTTGGCTTCAGTATTTCGCAAAAACTCTATTTTGGGGTTTTTCATTGCTCTTTCTTGCATTACTTTTGAAGCTCTAAGTTGATCTCTTCTAACCAAAACACTTACTTTGGATGCAAAGTGTGTCAAATGAGTTGCTTCTTCCATAGCAGCATCTCATCCTCAAATCACTATTATATGTTGGTCACGAAATATTGGCAATCATCATTCACAAATAGCACATGCAGAAACTCATCTACCTCGATATTTTACCTCTCATGGCAATCACATTCTTTTGGCTGTGGCTCAAGTGGCTATTATCAAAGTTTTTGTTTCAATAATATCAGATCAAACATGTACCTTGAAAATATCTCATGATAAATCTACTTTATCTACTGTTTTTGTTTCAATCCTTGTTCATGAATTTAGAGACTGTTGTCTCATTTCACTCATAAGCTGTGAACCACTTATACCACTAGGAAATCATGGAAAGTTTTCAATATCAGTAGTAGTAGTAAGCTGTCATCCAGCAGCAACACCTCCAGCCATAAATCACTCATACATAATTGGATTTAACATAGCTTTGGCAGTATATATAGCCGCTGTATGTCATGCTGGACCTGATCAAATTATTATTACATTCTCCATTTAAACAAACTATAAAATAAAATCTTTCTTTTATGTTAATATACATTATAGTTTTTTTTGCAACAAAATCAAGATAATGAAACATATTTCATAATAAAAAAGTAACAAAGTATGTATAGTATATATTATAACACAAAAAAGAATAATGTAAACAGAATATTCTTGAATAGAAGAAAATTATTCTTATATATTATATAGTGTATGGTGAAGAGAATTTTTATCTAAAACCGTAGATTAAAAATGTCTAACTACCGTGACGAGTTTTTGTGAAACACACACTATCTAATTTCCAACAAGTGATTTAATGGAAACATTCTTTTTGAAAAGAATGATGATTATAAAACATTTATTTTGTATGTAATTGCCAATTTATTGGAACACCCAAGCATAACAATTTCTGCATATTGTATACTACCAAAACACTTTCATTTTGTAATTAAGAATAAAGAAAAGTGATTCAAAATTTCTGATTTTATGAGAAAAATACAAGTTAGTTATGCTATGTATTTTAAGAAAAAAAACTCTGAAAAACCAGAATTAAAATGAGTGCCTGTTTTTGAATGAAGATTTAAAGCTAAAACTATAGAAGAAAAAGAATTAGAATATATAGAAAGTTGTGTAGCTTTTGATCCTATACTACATAAAGCTGTTGAAGATATAAAAAATTGGCCTTATACAAGTGCTCATCAAATAACAGACACATGATACAACCATATGACACAAACTCATATCAAAATATACAATGACTGAAGAAAAATATATAAAAACACCTTTTTTAACGATGATCATGAAAAAAGTTAAATAAAAAAGTATCATCTCGAATTGTTCTAGCTTGAGAGAGATCTTTTTCATATATAAACAAAAGATTTCTCGCAAGATATGATACTCGAAATGACACTTTTATGTTTTATAAATTCTTCGTACACTCCGTACTGCTGAACTCAGAATTACAAATTATTTATTAATAGTTAATTCAGTTTTGGATGGTACTCTTACTATCTCAGGACGAATATCTATAATATTTTTGTTTTGATTGTTTCAATACATTTGCTCCCAATTTTTTTGTGTTTGATCTAAAATTTCAGTTTTTACTATTTCATAACTAAAACTGGTTTCATTTAAATCATTATTTGCTTGTCTAAGAAAGTATCATTCAGTAGAAGCTAAAGACACAAAACGAAGATAAAAAACTCATGACATTATTATAAACAAAAAAAGTCATCATATTTTTACAATATCCATAAAATGTTTGTGTGCTCTTTGTTTATTTAAAACAAACTTGTAACACTGCTGCAGTCAATTTGTAGATATAAAGGCAAATTTTTTCATAATAATTTTAGTGGATAATTGTTAATTGTGACTTGTGAATTAATAATTGTGAATTGTGAACTTTTGGTTAACCATTTACAATTCACTATTATCAATTACTTTTTCTATTACTCTATATTTTGCACTTCTACTAGCCCTATTTTTTTGAACTTCTTTATAATGAGGTTTAATAGCTTTCTTAGAAACAAGACTAAATCACTTTTGTTTTGATAACTTTTTGAAAAAAAACTTTACGACTCTATCCTCAATACTGTGAAAACTAATAATACCACATCTTCATCAATCTGACAAAATATCTGGAATTTGTTCCAGAACCAACTTTAGATTATCAATTTCTTTGTTAGTTTCAATTCTAATTGCTTGAAAAATAACCACACTAGCTTTTTGTCACAGACCTGCCTTTCAAAGCACATTTTTTAGCTCAAAAGTTGTCTTAATTTTTGAAGCAGCTCTATATTTGATTATTTCCCTAGCAATCTCTTTTGATTTTTTTTCTGTAAATTCAGCATAATCTACAAATACTCTTACTAAATCATCTATAGAATACTGATTTAAAATATCATAAGCAGACATTCACTGTTTGTCGTTAAATCTCATATCTAAATCTGAATCATAATTTATAGAAAAACCACGAGATCAATCTTTAAAATGTTCCATATTTACTCATAGATCTAACAAAACAAAGTCTGCTTTTATAGCTCACAACACATTGGAAATATTTGTATAAGAGCTTTGTACAAAATGAATTTTGTTTGAAAAATCTGACAATCTTTCTTTGGTTTCTGACAAGATATTTGGATCTAAATCAAATCAATAAAGTTTTTGAACATGTCAAAATTTTTGTAAAATCTCCCTAGCATGTCATCAATGTCCTAGAGTGCCATCCACAATTATCTTAGAGTTTTGGGGTACTGAATCCAATACCTCATCTAGCATAACAGGTACGTGATCAATCATATATAATGCAAAAATTAAATTAAATTTAGTGTATAAATGTATATTCAAATTGCAAAAGATTTAAAATTAATTAATATGCTTCTGAAAATATTTTTATTTGATTATTTTTTTTATGAACTTATATAAAGAAGTACCAGCTTATTTTGACAAAAAAGATGGTGTAGTAAATATGGTAGTAGACATAGCAAAATGATCTACAAACAAATATGAATATGATGAAGAATGATGATACTTTAGACTTGATCGTGTGATACATCATAGTATGTTTTATCCATTTGATTATGGCTTTATACCTCAAACAACTGAATTAGACTGAGATGCAGTAGATGTATTTTTGTTGTGAACATATCCCACATTTAGTGGATGTGTAATAAAAGCTAGATTGTTGTGAGTAATAGATGTTGTAGATGAAAAATGACAAGATCCAAAACTTATTGCCGTCCCTACACATGACATTGATCCTCGCTGGGATGAATATCAAGGTATTAATGATATACCAAAACATATAAAAGAAGAATTGGGTGTTTTCTTTAAGGAATACAAAAAACTAGAAACCAAAAAATATGAAAATACAGTAATACATTGATTTGGGACAAAATGAGAGGCTTATGAATATGTAGACAAGGGAATAAAAAGATTTAAGGAAAAACACTGAAACAATTTATAATGAAAATCTGACAAAATAACTCTAAAAATAAATCGCCAGGATTTTTTGAAATAAAAATATCATTCCTGCGAGAATCTTTGAAAACGACTATTTATAGGATTCCTGCCTTTGCAGGAATGAGAAAACTCATATTTAATATTTTGAAATTCCTGTATATAAACAAAAAATGTAGAGGTTTTGAACAAAAACAATCTCTACATTTTTTTATATTTTGCATAATAACTATCAATTCACAATTTTCAATTATTTAGAGTCTCATCATTGTTCGTCTATAGTCATACCAACAATAGCCTCATCTTTTGAAACATCATCTTTTGTGTCCTTGTTGATATAAACAAACATTGGCATAATCATAGGAACTCTTCATATAATTTGTGTAATAAACTCTCATAAATCTTCTTTTAGTATTTTTAAGTTGTCCTTAACTTGCATTCTTCTTTTTGCATTTTCGTTGTATTTAGCTCTAGCAAAATCAACAACTTTAGTATGTATTTTTTTTACCTCTGCAGAATAAACAAATCATCTAGATTCAATCTGTATATTTCAAACAAGTTCTTTTGTCTTTGCATCTACTTTAAATATTAAGGCCAATACTCAATCCTCAGCCATAATACTACGAGCCTTGATTACATATTCTCAAGACAAATGTCACTTTCATTTACCATCTACCATAATTGTATCCAATCTTAATTTTTCTTTTCAAATCAAAACAACATCATCATACATTTCTATTATTTCTCAATTTTTCATGGGCATTAAGATATTGGATTCTGGCATTCACATATCCATAGCCAAACCTTTGTGTGCGTATCTTTCTTTAGCTGGCATAAAATATGGCAAAAAGAATTGTGGTCTAAGCAATGACAACATCAATTTGTGATCTTCTGCACTACCATGTCAACTAGCATGAACATCAATATCATCATTGGTAATCAAATTAACATCTTTGAAAACTAGATTATTTATCATACCATTTACAGATCATTCATTACCTGGAATTGGTGTTGCTGACATTAAAATAGTATCTCATCTTTTCAAATTTATAAAGTTGTGCTCATTTCTTGCCATTCTAGTAAGAGCAGCAAATTCTTCTCATTGTGCTCCAGTTGAAAGAATTAGAACTCTATCATCATCAAAAGTATCTACCTCGCTACTCAACTTACGTATATAACCATCTGGTACTTTTATATATCACAATTTTTGACAAATTTCTATATTATTTACCATAGATCTACCTGAAAGAAATACTACTTTGTTTGCTTTTATAGCACTATTTACTATCTGTATTATTCTTCACACATTTGAAGCAAAAGTAGCTATTAACATTCTAGATTTTGTTTTTTGAATCAATTCATCTAGATTTTCTCATATCTCTTTTTCTGAGGCTGATCGTCATTTTTTGTTTGCTCATAAACTGTCTCAAATATATAATTTTACTCACTCTGCTCATATTCTAGCAATTTTTGCAAGATCAGCTGGTCTATCAATAGCAGGAGTATGGTCAATTTTAAAATCTGCCGAATCAAAAATCAATCATTTTGGTGTTTGAACAGCTACAGCCAAAGTTTCTGGTATATTATGGTTTACAGGTACAAACTCCAAAGTAAAAGCTCATAATTTGATAATATCTGTATCAGGATCAATCATTTTATATTTGATTTTTTCAGCATCTTTTGGATTGTCAAAAGTTTTTTTTATAATTCATAAACTTAATGGTGTAGTATAAATCATAGGATATCAAAGCTCTGGCAAAATATCTCTCAATGATCAAATATGATCTAAATGTCCATGAGTTATTACTATTCATCTTAATTTTTTGATATTTTTTTTGATATAAGAAATATCTGGAATAATATAATCTGCACCATAATTGTCTTGTCATGTAAATTGCATAGCTGCATCTAGAATAATCATATCATTTTCATATTCTATAAACATACATGCTCATACCTGTTCAAGTCACATAAGACTACCAATTTTTACTGGTTTTTCTCATTTTTTAATAAGTTTTTTTGGATCTTCTATCTCAGAATAATTTTTTTTGTCTAAATGACGTAAAAATGCTTCAGAAGATAGCTTTTTGTTTTCTTTTTTGTTTTTTGTGTTGGGTTTTCTTCCCCTTTTAGAATTGTTTTTTGCCTTAAAATTAATATTAAGGTTTCAATACAAATTGTTTTCACTCATTGTTTTTGTTTGTATAAAATGTTAAAATGTTTCTACGTATCAACATCACAACAACAATTTATTGGTAAGTTGTTTTGTTGTTTACGCTATTTATTTGTTTCTCTACCAAATGAACTTCTTAAAACTTAGAAAATCCTGTATGGATAGAGATATCCCTATAATCAGTCAAGAAACTGAAAAGTTTTTGTGAAATCTACTAGAACAACACAAACCAAAGGTTTGTTTGGAAATTGGTAGCGCTGTATGATATAGCTCTATTTTTCTATCAAACACTATTAAAAAATGGTGATGATTTTTATATTCTTTTGAAATATCTTATGCTTCTTACCTAGAGGGCATACAAAATATCTGAAAACATGCTTCAAAAAATTTAATTGTATATCCTTTTGATTTTTTGAAAATAGATCTAAAAAAACTTATTCCAAACACAGTCGATTTTGTGTTTATAGATTGACAAAAAAGTCAGTATGCTAATTATTTGATGAATATTATTGGTGTTGCTAAAGAGAACAAAAATATATTAAGTCCCAAAAACATAATAGTTTTTGATGACGTGATTAAATTCAAATCTAAGATGTCTTCATTATATTGATATTTAGAAAAAAAGCAAATAGTTTACAAAGAAATAAAAACAGAAAAATGAGATGGGGTTATTTTAATTAATAATGGATAGTTGATAATTGTTGATGAATAACAAATGATTAATTATCCATTTTATATTCACAATTATCAATTAAATATTACTCTACTTCCACCTCAGGAGTTTCTCATTTTGTATTAGAAACTTTGATATCTATTTCTTCATGTGATTTATCATCTTTCATATCTGCTTGCAAAACTCATCATTCCAAACTTAACTTAATTGTTTTTCATTCTAATTCTAATTGATCTATTTTTCTTTCTACATTTTCATCTAAATACAACCAATAATCCATAGATCCAACTTCATCTTCT
>DATFJH010000033.1:0-19911 GCA_035269265.1 Candidatus Absconditabacterales bacterium | reverse complement strand
ATAAGTTCTTTAGTCATAGTTATGTTTTTTGTATAAATTGTTGTAGGGAATAACGCAGTACTGCGTTACGACTGTTCCTTACGGGTGTGGTATTTTAATCTTTAAATCATTCTTTTTTAATTTTCTCCACTAATTTTTTGTCTCATTTTTGTTTGATTTCTCAGTCTTTTAGTATTATCACTTCATCAATATCTATATTTTTGAGTATTTCAAAATGATGAGTAATGAAGATGAAACAATTGTTTTTGTCATTTAACTCCTCTATCATCTTTGCAATAGATTTGAATGCATCGATATCCAATCAGCTATCTATTTCGTCTAGGAAAATGTATTGAGGTTTTAATAATTTTATTTGTAGTATTTCTACTTTTCTCCTCTCTCCTCAGCTAAATCATACATTTAGATCTCTTCGCAGAAATTCTCTATCTAGTCATACTTCTTCTACTAGAGGTATTATAAGTTCTTTGAATTTTAGGAATGTAAGATTTTCTCAGGTATTAGTATTGTAAATGTTTCTTAAAAATTCGAAAAGTTTTACTCACTCTATTTCTGGTATATTTTGGAAAGCCAAAAAGATTCATAAGTTAGCTCTTTTGTCTGGAGATAATTCATTAAGAGATTTCTCCGCGTTGGTCGAAATGACAGACATAATTCAACTTTCAACTTTATATTTGGGGTGTCACATGATAGTTAGTGCTAGAGATGACTTTCCACTACCATTCTGTCCTAAAATACAATAATTTTTTCATTTTTTGAATTTTAGATTTATATTGTTTAGTATTTTTTTTCAGTCTATATTTACATTTAATTTATTTATTTCCAACATTGTTATTTTAGTTTGTTTAAAATGTATCTAATATTTATAAGTAAGAAAAAATTAAAATCAATTGATTTGCTTGATTTCTTTTTATTTTTTTGTATTTTTATGCTCACAACAAAATAAAAACCAAAAAATTATTTGCTTATGGAAAAACTTTACATTTTTTTTGTTATTACAGGAATTTATTTGTTATTTATTAGTTTAAGTTTGATATTTAGCAAAAATAGAAAGATGGAAATTTGTTTTTTTGTCTTTGGTTTTTCTTTGATGTTTATAGCCATATATTATCCCTTGTTTTTGTCTGGGTGGTATAAATTACTTTTTTTGTTTGGAGTTTTTACCTTTTGGTTATATTCAATTAAAGAAGAAAAAATTAAGCTATTTTTTATTAAAAAATAGTTATCTAAAAAATCCGATTTTTTAAGTCGGATTTTTTTATTAATTATTTTCTTTTATACTATTTTTATGAATATTTGCTTCTTTGATAAATTTATGTTTTTTTGTTCAGTGTTCTTGTATTAATTTTGAAATATAGTGTCATCACAAAAAATATGGTGTTACTACATAGGTTGATCACATTTCATATAATTCTAGTGTTTCACTTATTTGATGGGATGTTGTAATAATGATTGGATCTATTTTTTTGTGTTCTTTTACAGTTTTGATAAGTAATGCATTTGCTTCAAAATCTGGTACAGTAGAGATTATCATCTTTGTGTTATTCATATCTAATTCATCCAAAAACTCTGCATCTTGTAAATCTCAATACATTGCATTATAGTTTTTTTCTTGTAAATCTTTTACAGTCATAGGATTGTAATCTATTATCATTAGGTCTTGTTTTATTTTGTTTATGTATTTTAATAAATCTCATCACATTCTATGACATCCAAAAACAATTATTTCTCATTCTTTTTGCTCTTTTGTTTCAAACAATTTTTTATCTATTTTTTTCTCAAATTTTTTAAGTTGTTTTTTAAATATTTTATATAATTTTTCTGAATACATTATCATATATGTTGATCCAACTATTGTTATTAGTCATATAGTCACCACTATTCAAAGTATTTCATTACTTAGGTGTCATGTACTTATTCATAAAGCTACTAATATTATAGAGAATTCACTTATTTGTGCTACTGTCAGTCATGCCATAAATCAACTTCTAGCGTCATATCACATTCTTCACATAAGTATAATTACTATTAGAGGATTTCAAATAAGTATAAACAAGGAAAGTATAATTATAGTCCATATATGATTCATATCGTGAATAAATCACATTTGAGATCATAGCACTATAAAAAATATTACTAAAAAGAAATCTCTAAGTGTTTTCATTTTTGCTGTTATTTCAAATCTCATAGGAGAAAATGATAGTGTAATTCATGCAACCAATGCTCATATTTCCATAGAAAATCCAAAATGATGGAATAATCAAGCAACCAACATAGACCATCCTATAGCAAACAATAGTAAAAATTCTTGTGATTTTGCTATATTTTTGATAAATTTAGGTAATACATATACTCATATAAGTACAGCGGTAAATATCAAAACAAATCATTTTAGCATTCATATGGATAAGGTTCACAATATATTTTCTCCAACTCACATGGACGATATCATCATCAACAATATTGCTGCGACAATATCTTGTACT
Organism: Candidatus Absconditabacterales bacterium; assembly: GCA_035269265.1. Lineage (GTDB taxonomy): Bacteria > Patescibacteriota > Gracilibacteria > Absconditabacterales > Absconditicoccaceae > JALOAF01. The sequence goes on along the minus strand of DATFJH010000033.1, from coordinate 17,428 downwards.
ATCAAAAATCACATTGCAATTTTACCATACATGGATCATGTATCTCATTTGTCTGAGATTAATTTCATGATGATAATTGTGCTACTAAATGTAATTGCTATAGCTATATAAAGTGACTCTATGTTTGTAAATCATAATAATTTTACTATCATAAATCATATTGTAGAGGTGAAAAAAACTTGTCACAATCAGGTAATTAATGATGCCTTTCACGTCTCTTTGATCATTTTGGCGTTTAATCATATTCATACTATAAATAATAGTAATGATATTCATATTTTTGAAAAAACATCAAAGATTTCTCAATGTTGTAAAAAATTGAGAAGATATGGTCATAATACTATTCATGACAAAATATATCATATTATTAGTGGTTGTTTCAATAGCCTAATGATATAACATATCACTATTGTTACTCATATAGCTATTCATATATTTAGAAACGCATCCATGATGTTTGTGTAATTAATAGTTAAATAAATAATTTGTTAGTCTTTAGTCTTTTGTTTGTGCTCCTTTTTAAAAGGAGCTCCCCGAAGGGGTGAGGATTTAAATCCCACTACAATAGAGCAGCTCCCTTTACAAAGGGAGACAAAGTTTTAAATTGTTAGTAGTCTTTTAGTAGATTTATTAGGCTACTTGGGGTAACTATTCCGACTACTCTCTTTTCATCGTCCAATACCGGTATATAATTAAATCATTTTTTGTATATGTGTTTTATAACGGTATTTATATTTGTGTCCAAATTTACTTTGTATTTATGTTTATTACAAATTTCTTCTGCTGTTTTATAAAGTAAGTCTTTTTTATACCCTCTGTTTAAGTATTTTATCATTGGTTCTTTATTTACTTGGTGCAAAAAAACTTTTATAATATCTTCTACTGATATTTCTCATACAAATTCCCTTTTTTTGTTTGTTACTATACAAGCTTGTACATCTTCTTTTTTTAGTCTTTTTAATATTTGATTTATATTGTCATTTTTTTGTAAAAAAACTGGATGTATCATAGCATCTTTTGCAGTTAATTTTTCTATTGCTTCTGTAAGGGCAATAGATTTTATATCTTCAGTCATTCGTTCTTTTAGTTGTGATTTGATTTTTTTATCCATGATATATTTAGTTTATTAAATTACTGTACATATATTTTAAATAAAAAAAAATATTTGTCAAATTTTTGGTTTTGAATTTTTTTCTATTTTTGTTTATTTTATTTGTTCTGCTTTTAGATATTTTATTATTAGTTTAGTAGACTTATATTCTATTTTTGATAGGTCATTTCATACTTTTTCTATTATTTCATTTAGTATATCTAAAGCATTTATTTCTCAATTATTATTTGATTCAGAAAACTTTCTTGAAAAATCTTTGATTGTATCAAATAGCATTGATCAAGCCTTGGGGTTTGTTTTTAAGTCTTCTTTTTTATTTGTTAATATTTCTTTTTTGATTTCTGATGATAAAAATGACTTAATTTTTTCATTATCTGTTTCTCTTGATATAGGTGAATATCGATATGCGTTTAATACCGTTAATATTGTTTTATAATTTTTTGTATTTATGTTATTTGTAAGTACTAGATTCATAATATCTTCTAAATTTCAATTGTATAAATTTCATATTTCAGATTTTATTGATTCTATATCACTGTTTTCGTCTATTATAGAATTTATATCATCTATTTTTTCTTCCAATTCTTTTTCTAATTTTTCTTGTTTATTTTTATTTGTTTGTTCTTTTTCTCATATTCATGGTGTACTACAAGATCATGATCCGTGTGGAGTTCCATCTATGGTAATGATTTGGTTTTTTCATTTAGTATTTGGCATAATGACGTATGCTACTCAGTGTGCATTTGCTGCTGAGACACTTTGTCCTGATGGTAAAAATCCACTAATTACTCATGATACAAATCATGCTTCACGAAGTAATTCTCATATAAGTATATTGGTAAAATCTGCACATACTCATGCTCGTTTTTTTCAATTTAATTCGTTTTGTAGTTCTGGTTTGTTTTGTTGTAATTCTTTAATTCTTTGTTCGCAGATATAGTTTTTTTCTTCTAGTGGTTTTCATTTTTTTAAATTCATTACTTCTTTGTTTTTATAATCATAATATGCTTTTTGGCGCACATATTTTTCTATTTCAATTATTTTTTGTTTTGGATTTAGATCTGATATGTTTTGTAAAAAAGCCTTTGATTCATCGTCTACTGTATATAGATTTTTTGTCAATTCATCGCTATCCATGTTTTTTTCTACCTTTTTTTTGAATTTTTGGTATTCATCATTTGATATATTTGGTATTTGTGGTGATATTTTTGGTGTTTCTATAGAATATACTATTTCTTTGATATTATTATCTACTGATATAGTAGCTTCATTTAAAGTGTTTATTTTTGGTTTTAGATTTATTTCTTCACCATTTTTTTTGATTCATTTAACTCTAGATTCTATTATATTTGATCATATTGGTTTTGGCAATATAATTGGTCTAGATGTATTTATATATGGTAAAGTGATTGTAGTAGTAGTTTTTGGTCAAGTAATTTCTGTATCTATGGGTAGATAGCTTTTTTCTCGTTTAAAATTTTTTGTATTGTATCTTCCATATATACCACTTACTACAATATCATCTATATTTCATCTGATTTTCATAATTTCCTTTGGTGTTCCATTTTCTGTTTCTGGATTTCATCCGTTCATTTCTGTGGATTCTTGGTTAGATAGATAGTTTTCTGGATTTTCTCATCATCATTCTTTTCATCATTCTTTGTTTCATCAATTTCATCATCATAGTCACATATATCATTTGAAGTTGTTTCGTAGATTTTTTTTGTTTTCTTGGTATATTTCTGGAAATATATCAGATAATAATTCTTTTTTTGTTAGATCTGGTAATTTTGTTTTTTTTGCTGACATAGTATCCAAAAATAATCAAGGAGCTTGTTTTATGATATGATTAAGTCAGCTTATTTGTAATTTTGAAAGTTGTTTTTCTCTTTGTTTTTTTTCTAATTTTTTTTGTTCTGATTCTTTTGCTTTATAATTTTTTATATCATCTCTTAGTTTATCCAAATCTTTTTGTCTAGCAGGAGTTGTTAGATTTAATAAGTCTAATTTTCTTTTTTCTTGTTTTGTAAGTGTAGTTTTATCTGATCATGATAAATATATTTTTTTAAGTTTATTATCTCATTTTCATATAAAAAATCATTTTTTTTCAAATAAAGTTATATCATTAAACTCTCATCAAATCGCTTCTCAGTTTTCGTCTCTGATTGATCGTTTCTCATCTTTTTTTGCTATGAAATACATTTCCCCATCTATTTCAGATGGATCTCATACATCATCAAACTCTCATCAAATTATTTCTCAGTTTTGGTTTCTGATTGATTTTTCCCCATCTTTTCTAGCTATGAAATACATTTTCCCATTTATTTCAGTTGGATTCCATACATCATCAAACTCTCATCAAATTATTTCTCAGTTTTCGTTTCTGATTGATTCTTTCCCATCTTTTCTAGCTTTGAAATACATTTCCCCATTTATTTCAGATGGATCTCATACATCATCAAACTCTCATCAAATTATTTCTCAGTTTTGGTTTCTGATTGATTTTTTCCCATCTTTTTTTGCTATGAAATACATTTTCCCATTTATTTCAGTTGGACCCCATACATAACCAAACTCTCATCAAATTATTTCTCAGTTTTGGTTTCTGAGTGATCGTTTTCCATCTTTTTTTGCTATGAAATACATTTTCCCATTTATTTCAGTTGGACTCCATACACCATCAAACTCTCATCAAATTATTTCTCAGTTTTCGTTTCTGAGTGATCGTTTTCCATCTTTTTTTGCTATGAAATACATTTTCCCATTTATTTCAGTTGGATCTCATATTCCATCAAACTCTCAAATATCTATTGATATATTTTTATTATCTTCTACATTATCTTTTTGTAATCATTCTACTGTATATCTATTTTCTTTTGGGTCATAGACAAGTTTTATATCTTTACCCATTTTTTCTCCAAAATGATTTTTTAGCATAAATTCTAATTCTTTTTTGTTTTGTTTTTCAGCTATACCATTTTCCATATCAAATATCATACCCAATGGTAAATATCTATAACTAATTTTTGTGTCTGTTTTGATATCCAATTTTTGTACAATTTCTTTGAATGTACTTGATTTTATCAATTCATTTTCATTTATTTCTTGTATTATATTTTTTGATATGTTATTTTGTTTCTTTAAATATTTTATTACTTCATCTTTTTTTTGATAAAAGTATTGTCCTTTTTGGTTTAAACCTATTTTTTGTTGGTATATAGTCTCTATTAGATTTGTTCAAAAATATTTTCTCATATTATTTAGTCTAAAAAATACCTTGTCTGAAATTTTTTCTCATTGTGTCCTAGTATCAGCTAGATTTTCTTGTCTTATTTCTTTTAGAGCTATATAGTTTTTGTATATATTGTCCATTTTTTCTGCTATTTTGTGTGTGTTTTGGTTTTGATAATTGGCTTCTTTCAATTCAAATAAATCAAAATATTTATTGTTGTTTTCTTGTTCTGATTTTTTTAGTTCTTTTTCAAAAAAACTTAGATTCTCTATTGTGTTTTTTGCCAAATCTTTTGATAATATTTTGTTTTGATTATTTGATATTTCTGATTTAATTTTTTTACAAAAAGATTGGTGTTTTATATAAAACCTTGGATCATTTATTATAGATAGATATTCTTTGGGGGTCAGTCTGATTGTTTTTGCCAACTTTAGTCCATCATTGATAGAATGTTCAAAAAGTCTAGATAATATTTTGACAATTTCTTCACGTGGAGCTTCTTTTCAAAATTCTATTATTTCATCTATTAATTCTTTTTTTCTTTCAGCTAAAATTTGATAATCTAGTCATCATAGATCGTTTAATAGATCATTTTTTGATGATTCGTTTGCCAAAAATTTATTATTTATTGATTTTTCTGTTTCTATTTTTTCTATTGTTGTGATGGACATATTATTTTAGTATAATTTTAAAAACTACATTAAATTATAGTCAAAACTTGTTTTTTTGTCAAAAATCTCTATCGTTTTTTTTAGTGTTTAATTTGAGTATATAAAAGTAGATGTACAATATAGTAAAAAAAGAGTTAATAAAACTAAAAAATGATTGAAAGTCTAATGTTTTGCAATGATTTTTTAAAACTGGGAAATGAGAATATGGAGAGTGAGATGTGTTTTTGGGTATTACTATGCCTCAACAAAGAAAAATAGTAAAAAAATATTTTAGAGAAATTAGTTTTGATGATATTCAGAAATTACTTGAAAGTAAATATCATGAATTTCGTATGAGTGGACTACTCTGCTTGGTATATAAATATGATTTTTTAAATATGAAAAATCCACTGGTCTCATTATATTCGACTAAATCCCTTAATAAGGGAGGGCAAGAACAGAAATCACCTGATGAATTCAATGAAAATACAATCCCCCCTACCCCCCTTACTAAGGGGGGCTGTAAAGAAAAAATATTTGATTTTTATGTGAAGAATCTGGAATATGTGAATAATTGGGATTTGGTAGATGTGACTTGTCCAAAAATTATTTGAGATTATTTATTGGACAAAGAAAAGGATATTTTGTATAATTTTGCAAAAAGTGAGAATATGTGGATACAGAGAATAGCTATAGTGAGTACTTGGACTTTGATCAAAAATTGACAGTTTAAAGATACTTTGAAATTGGCTGAAATGTTGTTAAATCATAAACATGATTTGATTCACAAGGCTACATGATGGATGCTTAGAGAACTTGGTAAAAAAGACAAACGTTTGCTTGAGGAGTTTTTGGGAAAAAATGTGAAACTAATGCCTAGGACTATGTTGAGATATGCTATAGAAAGATTTGGTGATCAGGAAAGAAAGTTTTGGCTGAATAAATAAATATTTTGTGTTTTTCGCACCTTTTACGAAAGAGGGTTTGGGGGTTGTGGACAGAGAATGGGAAAATTTTTGTATTTTTAACCCCCTTTGTCCCCCTCCTAAGGGGGATGGTATCTGCCCCCTTTATGAAAGGGGGTTGGGGGGATTTGTGGACAGAAGTGGGAGGGATTTTTAGATAATACTAGCGACTTGAAACCCCATCTAGCTTCACTCGGCAAGACTGCCGAGTTCGCAGAACAATATCGCAATGCTGTGACACATGCATTCCCCTTACAGAGGAAGGATTAAAAACACAAAGATACTGTCCCCCTGTAAGGGGGAAGAGACTCGCTTGCGAGTAGGGGGTTTAGTAGGCAATACTTTAAGCTTAACATCCTTTACCGTGCCCCGCAATACTGCGGTGGTCTGAAAGGTGGCTGGGGGATTCTCTTTTTATTTTTTTAACCCCCTTTATCCCCCTCCTAAGGGGGATGGTTTGATGTGAATCTCCTTTTTCTTAACACTCGACAACGTCATCTTTACTTTAAAAAGGGGATATTTTTTAAATTACTTTTTATAATACATGATATCCTACCTATATAGGCAGATAGAAATAATCTCAAATTTTTATTTTTTTGTAAAATGAGAGAAAACTTCCCTTGTATTTGACAAAAAAATTGATATTTTTTGGTTATCAGTGTGATTTTATATTCAATATTTTTAATGAATTTGGAGAAACTTTTTGGTAGTAAAACAAAAGTTGATATAATCAAATATTTGTTGTTTAGGAGGCAGTGAATTTCTATGAGAGCTCTTGAGAGTGAATTAGATTGGACCTTTCCTGCTATCAAAAAACAAGTAGATTCTTTAAAATTAGCTTGAGTTATTGATATAAATAAGGAAGGTACTGGTTGGTCTATTACCATAAAAAAAGAACTTGAAAGTATATTAAAAGAAGTTTTTTATCATGGTTTAAAATGAGATTTAATATCTCTTTTTTCTACTTATGAGTTTATGATAGAAAAATACTTTTTTGGTAAAAGTTTTTGATTAAATTTGGATATGGATTTGGTAGTAATTTATAAAAATTTAGAAAAACCTCAAATAGACAAAATAAAAGAATCAATTAGTGAAATATTTAGATTGTATTTTATAGAGACTGTAAATGTAGTGTTTATGTCTTTGGATGAGTGGAATAAGCGTTATAGATTAGCTGATAGGTTTGTGTTGGATATTATGAGAACAAAACAGAATGATTTTAGTTAAAAGTGAAAACCTTGCTTACCGGCAGGCAGGGTTAAAAGTGAAAAGTTATGGACAAAAAAATAGACTATAGTTTAATATTGCAAGCGGTTTCTTCTTATTTGGTTTGAGCCAAAGATTTTTTTTTAGGAAAGAAAAACAATTATTCTGTTGGTCTAATACCAGATGGTCATCATATATATACTGGTACTTTAAAGGCGGCTTGATATAGGCTATTGAAGCCTAATGATACTTTGGTGTTGGTTTGAGAGTCAGCAATTGATAATAAGCTTTTTGTATATTCAAAAAATATTAAAAATTTTATGTGAAAAGATTGGAATATTGACCAGGAAATCGAAGTTAAATTAAAATCTTATGACTTTGTGGAATTTACCAACAAAAAATTTGATCGAATTGATTCGGAACTACCCTTTTTAAATATAATTTCTCAGTATAAAAACCTTGTTTTTATTGAAATATGAGAAAACATAGAAAAGAATAAATTGTTGAATACTTTGTTTGATATTTATAAAAAATCAAATATTATTTTTATTTCTGATTTTCATAAAGACAAAAGTATGGAAGAGTGTAAAAGTCTAGATAAAAAAATATTAAATTTAAATTTTGTTAAAAAAAATAAAGATTTATATTTAGTTAATGTTTTTTTAAGTTTGGCTAATCGTTTATGAAAGACTCCAGAACTGTTGGCGTATTTGAATAGTTGAGATATTTCTATAGACAAAAAAATTACAAATGGTTTTGGGACAGTTTTATTTTAGGAATATCTTATTTTCACTTGCAAAATATTATATAATCTTTAAATATGTGCTTGGAAGATTTTTTTTTATAGGATAAAAACAAAAAATCATGATGAAATTTATTTATGATAGTCTTGATACTGTTAAGGGATTGAAACATCCTACAAAAAAACAGTATATTAATTTGACTATAGCTATATTTGTTTTAGTTATATTGTCAGGTTTATATTTTGTATTTGCAGATTCTTTATTTACTGCAATATACAATATATTTTATTCTATTGCTAGTTAATAATTAGTAGTCAATAGAAGATAAGTTTTAATATTAAAACAAAAAAATATGTCACAAGATGCTAGTATTGTAGAAATTAGAAAACAAATACATGACAAAAATCTTAGACGATATGTGTTGAGTGTGGTTTCTTGACAAGAACAGTTGGTAATAGAAAACATGAGAGAAAGAGTACAAAAACAATGACTTTCTGATGATGTGGTGGATTATTTATCGCCTGTTGTAAATGAATATTCTTTGAAAAAATGAGAAAAAGTAGTTAAGCAAAAAAAACTATATCCATGATATGTTTTTATCAAATCTAGAATGAACGATAAAATTCGATATATTATTAGAAATACTCCTTGAGTAAGGCTTATTGTTTGAGCAGAGACTCGTCCTGTTCCTCTAACTGACAAAGAATATCAAGATATCATAGATCATATAGAAAAATCTCAAGAAAGATCAGAATTACAAATACCTTATAAAGAATGAGATGTAGTTATGCTTAAAACATGAGATTTTAAATGAATGAAATGAAAAATTAAAAAAGTTGATACAGAGAAATGAACAGTTATAGTAAACATTGAAATGTTGGGTAGATTGACACCAGTAGTAATTGATGCAGATAAAATAGAATTGATGAGTTAGATAATATTAAAAAATAAAAAATTATTAAAAGGCTTTTATAAGTCAAAAAAACAAAAATGTATCATAAAGATTATAGTGAATATCAAAATATAAAGCGGTCTGTAATAGTATTGTCTTTGTCGTTAGTTTTGGTATACATTGTGTTGTATTATGCAAAATGAGATATATGGAAAGAAAGCATAGAAACACAAAATATTGTCTCTACTTGAGATGTGATGATATCAGAAGTAGAAAATCAAGATTGAAATAATAGTGGAGATTTACTTGTTGAATATGAAAATTTAGATGAAGTAAATGAAGTTGAAGTTGATCCAATAGAACCAGATGAGCTAACTTGAGATTTGGAATTTAGTTCTGATGATATTGTATGAGAAGAAATTGAATATGAAGAAGAATATAATGATGAAGATATTTCTTTATTGTTATCAGGTACTAAAACTTATTATTGAGAATTAGATTTTGTAGAAAAATTATGAATATCTTATGATTATGCTCTTAAAGATGATAAAAATATATACTATTTGAATATGTGAGATTATGATTATGATTTCTCAGATATTGTAAGAAAATTGTGATGAAGTTTGTATGTGATGAATACAGAACAAGAAATTATAGCAAATAGTATGTTTGGAGAGAAGGTTACTTACATAAATATACCAGAGTACAAAAACAACAAAGTATTGTTGTTGTTGGAAGTAGATAGTCAATCATGGTTGTTAGCTATTGATTATTCTATTTATCATCAGGTAAAACCTTATTTAAAAAATTTATTTATTGATTAAGAAAAATGGCTGGAAAAGTACAAAATGTGTTGAATTTAGAAATCGTAGCTGGGAAAGCTCAACCTGCACCTCCCCTATGACCTATGTTGTGAGCAAATTGAGTTAATATTGGACAGTTCACAAAAGAGTTTAATGATAAAACTCAAGATTTTATGCAAAAATTTGCAGGTTTTGATGTAAAAATTAAGTGTAAATTGACTATCTATGCAGATAGAACATTTAAAGTGGATATATGATATCCAGTAACATCTAATTTAATTTTGTGGAAAATAAAACAAAAGAAAGGTTCTTGAGTACCAAATAAAGAAAAAATAGAATGAAAACTAACAAGAGCTGATATGGAAGAAATTTATGAAATAAAAAAATGAGATTTGAATGCTGCAGATTTGGAATGAGCTATTAAAATTATTTCAGGTACAGCTAAAAATATGTGAGTTGAAGTAGAGAAATAATGAATAATTGAGAATGGTGAGTTGTAAATTGTTAATTTATAATTCACAATTAACAATTATTATGTGGGAGGGTTTATCCCGTTAAAACCACTTTTATTATTAAATTATTATTAAAATGTCTAAACACTGAAAAAAGTATGTTGAATCTGTTGCAATGATAGATAAAACAAAAAATTATACAGTATCAGAAGCTGTAGATTTGATGAAGAAAACATCTAATGTAAAATTTGATGCTACTGTAGAATTGGCGATAAAAACTAATGCTAATCCAAAGTACAATGATCAAATGATTAGAAGTACAATTATACTGCCTCATGGTACAGGTAAGACAAAAAGAGTTGCTGTATTTGTAACAGATGAAAGATTGGATGAAGCAAAAAAATCAGGAGCTGATGTTGTTGGTTCTTCAGATTTAATGACAGAAATAAAGTCAGGTAATATGGACTTTGATATTTTGCTTACTACTCCAGATAGTATTAGAGAATTAGCTCCTATAGCTAAAATTCTTTGACCTAAAGGTTTGATGCCTAGTCCAAAAGCAGGTACAGTAGTTGCTGATTTAAAACAATCTGTAGAAGAATTTAAGAAATGAAAAATAGAGTATAAATTAGATAAAACTTGAAATATTCATCTTCCAGTTGGGAAAGTTTCTTTTGATGAAAAGAAATTGGTAGAAAATATCGAATTATTTTTGTCTGCTATAAACGAGAACAAACCTAGCGGAATTAAAGGTAAGCTGATAAGAAAGGCTGTTGTTTCTTCATCTATGTGACCTGGTATTGTTTTGGATTATACAAGTAAATAGAAAATATATTAAAAAACACGATTTTAATTTTTAATCGTGTTTTTTTAGTAATTTAAATTTTATTATTTTATAATTTTTTTTCTAATTCATGTAATCTATGATATCATAATAAAACAGCTAACAAGCTAAATATTAGATAAACTATAAGTGTTTTTGGTAGAACATTACATAATCAAGTATTTATTCACAAATTTAATAAATGATTTGATATTATAGTAAATGTAATACATGTCAGTATAAATCAAACGATATATCATACTGTTATAATTGACAACAATGTTAGTATAAATCATCAATTAGTATCTCTTTTTGTTGCTCATAACAATTTTTTTGTTTGTAGTTCTTTGTAAAAGTCATAAAAAAATGATTTAAGTAAGTGTTGTGTAAAGGTTAAAATTATTATACCAATAATTATTAGTATAAAATAAGTAGATATTTTTATTACATTTGCGATTTCTAGTATTCTTAGTGATCTATTTTCTTGTTGTTGTAATGTTGCTCAATCATCAATATCTTTTATGTTTAGGATAATATCTTTATTTTTTACAATAATATCTTTCATATCATTATACTCTTTTTTACTATTGAACATTACATAAAGAGTTGATGGTAGTGGGTTGTTAATACCAAACCTTTCAAAATTATTTGTTATTTCTGGTATTTTATTTTCCAAAAAATTAAATGCGTCATCTTTTGAAGAAAAATTAGAATCAACTCACTTTTCTTTTAGTTGATCTTTTATACCTATTACTCTTTTATAGATATCTTCACTTTGTGAGTCATCTATATAAAAGTATATACCAACTTTGTCTGTAATGATTTTGTTTATATCATCTATTTTTTCATTTAGACCAAAGAAGATATTAAATAAATAAAACAAAAATCACATAACTAGTGATATACCCAACAATTTACCAATGTTTCATTTTATTATTCTTTTAATGTCTCGTGATAATAAACTCATTTTATATTTTTTATTTAAAAACTAATTGTGTTTTAACAAACTCTTCAAAAAGACTTATTTTGTTGTCATAGTGTTCTATTTCTTTGTCTATAGTTACTAATTCTTTATGATTTTTGTAATAGTATTTTATCATATTTCTTGCTTTTTCGTATTTATGTTCCAATATGTAAATTTCAATTAGATTGAAAATTACTTCAGCATCTTTGTCGTTTAAACTAAATGAATCTTTTAACAAATCTATTCATTTTTCTCTATTACCATATCGATACTCACATAAACCATAACACCTCATTATTTCATGATTTTCTGCATTTGTTAGCACTAAAGCTTCTTGTAAATATCCTTTTGCATTCTTTCGATGATTTTTTTCCATTTCTAATATTCCTTTTATATACAATCATAATGGGTCTTCGTTATTTTTTTTGGAATTTAAAAAATCTATAGCTTTTGTAGCTTTTCATATTTCTCATTGTCTATATTGTATATCAGCAACTTGTAACAAGGCATCTTCATTATTTGGGTTTTTACTTAAAATTGAATTGATAATTCTCATAGCTTCATCAAATTTTTCAATTTTTTTCAACTCCTCTACCTCTTTTATTAAAGAGTCTGGTATATAATCTGCCATAATAAATCTTTTTTTATAAAATCTTTTTGTATTTATATTTTATACTATATTAATACTAAATACAAATTTTTGTAATTAAGATAGTCTTTTCTACTTTACTTTATAAATAAAATATCTAGAAAATGTTTTTATATAAGATATTTATGGTTTTTTTTATTTTATTGGTTTATTCACAAATTTATTTGGATATCTTGCTTAAAATCTCATTTTTGAATATTTAATATTATATTTTTGTTGATTTTATATGTATATAATTGGTATAGAAAATTTTGATATTCTATGGCATTATTGTTTATTCAAAATATTATATCTCATTTTTCTAATCATGCTATCTCTGCTGGTGAATCCGCTTCTACACTTTCTACCAATATACCATCTTCATGTTTTTTATAATTTATTCATATATATGGTCTTATGATTTTTCAGCTTTCTTTGATGCTATATATTGTTTGATTAATAAATTCTTGATTTAAAGGCAAAGAATATGATGCTCAATACTCTATATTATCTATAGCTGTGTTTATTCCTACAACTTCTCAATTTAGGTTGATGAGAGGTCATCCGCTAAATCAAGGTTCAATAGATGTGCTTGTTTGTATGAGTCAAATATAGATATTGTTGTTGTTGGTTTTGAATTTTTGTTTTTTGGAGTTTATAATTCACATTTTTGTTATTGTTTCTTTTGTATTAGGATCTTTTTTTAAAGCAAAAACTATATCTCATATTTTTATGTTATTTTTAATATTTATTATTTTTGCTGGTATTGTTTCTTTTTTAACAGAAATTTTTACAACTGCCAAATCTAATTCATCATCATATCGTATTTTTTCTAAATCATATTCTTTATCTTCCAAGATTGCATAGTATGTTGAATTTTTGTTTTCTACAACATGTTTGTTTGTTATAATATATCAGTCTTTACTTATTATTATACCGTTTCACTGCAATGATTTTACTGTTTTTATTGTTGTTTTTTGTTCTTCTTCTGATTCTTCAAATAGCTCTATATTTTTTTCTTCGTATATTCATATTATACTATCTTTCTGTTTTTCAATATTTTTGGATATAGCTTCTTGAAATAAGGTTAAATCAAAACTTTTTTCTTGTGGAGTTATATCAACCAAATCTTCTCAAGATATTAGCTGTATATTGTGTTTGAGTTTATTTGTTTTTAATATCAAAAATATTAACAAAATTAACACAATACATATTATTATATAATTAATAATATTTAAAATTTTGTTTTTTTTCATTTATAGCTTTTAAGCTTTTAAAATTATTTATTATCTTTTTCTTCTTCTGTATTAAATAGTCCATTTTTTTTTGCTTCTGCTTCTTTTTCAGCTTTTTCTCTAGCTTTTCTTTCTTCTTTTCATTTTAAATTTTCTTCTTTTTCTTCCCAAGGTCTATAAATTAGCTCTATATCTTTTTTTATTATTTCTTTAAGTGGTGTATCTGGCATATCCAACCAAACATCGTTTGAGTGTAGTGATTTAAGATTTCAATCTGTGTGTCTTATTATTATTCATCATTCTTCTATACTTATTCATCATTCTAATTTACAATTTCAAGTAGCTCGAACATCTCATTTTCTAGCTCTTTTTCGTATTCTTAAATCTTCTAAATTTAATAATTTTGCCTCTCTTTTGTTGTGTATCAACAAAAATGGTTCTTCTTTGTGTAAGAACATGTTTGATACTTTATCTCAATCTTGTAGATCAATTGCTTTTACTCATCAAGCTGTTTTTCACATTGGTCTAACGTCTGCTGCAGGGAACAATAATCATTGTCATTGTTCTGTAATTACAGCGACATTGTCTCAATCAGAGACAGCCATTACTGATGCTATTTTTTCTTTTTTTCACAATTTCATTACTACAGTAGGAAATTTTTTGAATTTTAATATCAATTCTTTTTTCATTTTTTTAATATTATTTTCTTTTGTGAGGAACAATAGATGTTCATAATCATAATGTAATGTGTTTGCGAATATAATTTTTCATTTTAATCAGTATTGTTCTTTTAGATCTAATGCATTTTTGGACATAGTAAAAGATCATAAGTCTTTTAGTCTTTCTACTACCAATTCTCAAAGATCTGTTATTACAATTAATTTATCTTGATTGTGAGTGTAAATTAAGTCTAAAGTTTCTTCTGGTATATTTATTATTCTTGATTGATATAAAACTCTAATTTTATAATCATTACCAATTCGTAATATTACATCTTCTTTTATTTTGTCAGCTGCTTCTCTATAAGCTTTTAAACTATTTCCTATGTTGTAAACGCTAAGATCATTTGATACTTCTGTTTTTCTTTTGTCTCAATATTTATTTTTCATATAAATTAATTCATCTTTAACTACTTCATCCAATTTTTCTGCATCATTTATTATTCAGTCTAGATATTCTATTAATTTCTTTTTTTCTTCTATTTCTTCGCTAATTTTTTTGATTTCCAATCAAACCAATGATTGTAGTCTCATCAATAAAATATATTCAGCTTGTTGTTCTGAAAATTCAAATTTTTCCATTAAATTGTTTTTTGCGTCTTGTTTTGTTTCTGATTTTTTGATAGTTTCTATTACTTCATCTATTATATCTACAGCTTTTTTTAATCATTCTAATATATGTAATCTGTCTTTGGCTTTGTTTAGTTGATATACAGATCTACGATAAACAACTTTTCTTCTAAAAATCACAAATTCCATAAGTAAGTCTTTTATGTTTAGGGTTCTTGGTTGTAATCATTTATCTACCAATGAAACGTTGTTTATATTAAAATTACACTGTAAATCTGTGGTTTTGTATAATTGCATCAAAATTTTGTCTGGGTCTACTCATTTTTTGAGTTGTATAACTATTTTGATTTTATTTTTGTTTGATTCATCTCTAATATCTGTAATTCATTCTATTTTTTTATCAACTACTAATTCTCATATTTTTGCTACAAGAGTTGATTTATTTACCATATATGGTATTTCTGTGATTATTATGTTTTTTCATGATTTAATTTCTTCTATTTCATGTTTTCCTCTACAAGCTATTCAACCTCTACCTTTTCAATAAACTTCTCTAATTCTATTTGAATCAAAAATCATACCTCATGTAGGAAAATCTGGTCATTTTATAATTTTCATTATTTCGTCTATAGATACTTCGTATTTTGCATCTATCATTTTTGGAGTACCATCTTCATTTGTAATTTTTTCAGTTTTTTTTGTGGTTTCTCCTCATTCTGTAGTTGCAGGTATTATAATTTCTTTTGTATCTTGAATTTGTATAGTTTTACCTTCTCTTTCTATTAAAAGCAAAGAAGCATCAATAATTTCTGTTAAATTGTGTGGTGCCATATTTGTAGCCATACCAACAGCAATACCCATTGTACCGTTACATAGGTGGTTTGGAAATTTTGTAGGAAGCATAACGGGTTCTTTTAAAGAACCATCAAAATTATCTCTCCAATCTACAGTGTCTTGTTCTATATCTGCAGTCATTTCTTCAGCTAATTTTGTTAATTTAGCTTCTGTATACCTCATAGCAGCAGCTCAATCTCAATCTATACTACCAAAGTTTCATTGTCAGTCCACTAATGGATATCTCATAGATCGTGGTTGTGCCAAACGGACCATAGCCTCATATATAGAACTATCTCCATGTGGATGATATTTTCACATTACATCTCAAACGATTCTAGCTGATTTTTTGTGTTTTCAGCTCTGAAACATCTTCATGTCATACATACCATATAGTATTCTTCTAATTACAGGTTTACAACCGTCTCTAGTGTCTGGTAATGCACGAGAAACTATTACTGACATAGCATAATCTATGTATGATTGGGTAAGGTCCTTTTCTAATGGATATGGTATAGTTTTACCTCAAAAAATATTATTATTTTCTGCTTCTGACATGAAATATTTGATAAAAATAAAAAACAAAATGCAGTCTTGCAAATTCATAATTATGTATACTAATTTAATGCTTGATTTCAATAATTTTCATTGTTTGGGCTTGACATTTTTTTTGTAATTTATATTGTTCTTTAGATAAGAAAATATTAACAAAAATAAAAGATAAATTATGAAAAAGTATTTAGTGTTATTGGAGAAAAACGGTCAAATTAAACATTTTATTTTGAATTCTGAGGATAAGGATTTTGTAAAAAACCTTAAACCTTCTATTGTCGTTAATATTGATCAAGCTATAGCTATAGATCTTGTAGATGAAAAAGTGATTTTTTGTAGGTCCAATGAAAAAAGGAAATCTTTTGTTCATAATCCTATTTATGGTGAAGGACTTATTTTGGTCGGTGCTCAATATGGTATGAATAATGTGGATCTTGAAATATTAGATTATACCAATGAGTTTGATTAAAAAATTGTATAAGAGTTTTAGCATTTTGTTAAAGCTCTTTTTTTAAAAAAAAGGATATTCAAAAAATGAAGATCCAAAAGGCATTGTTGTATAGGCAACATTTCGGGGTTTTGTTGTCTATTGTTAATAACATATATTGATATAGTATTATATGTCAACTTATTTTTGTATAATATTTTATTGTGTAAATAAAGTATTGACATTTGTTTTTATTTTTGTATAATATTTTCGTAACCAAAATGTAATTAAGAATGAAAAATGTAAAAAAAATTATGATTGTAGTGGTAATGGTTAATGTTTTAGTAATGATTTTATCATCTTGTACAGATGAATATGAAATGCCTAAGTTTGATCGTGTAGATCAGGTAGAAAGTATTGAATATGGTACTACCTATAGTGTAGAGGGAGTTTCTAAATTGAAGATTTATTTATCATTCAATGAGCAGTATGATTGTGTTTCCTTTACTGCAGGAAATGGAACTTTTTTGAAGACGGATGAGAATGGTACTGGGTATTGGTTTATCCAGAACGACACATTGTATGTGGATGTTGATCCAGATTGGAATGTGTGTAAATTTGA
>DATFJH010000032.1:0-10239 GCA_035269265.1 Candidatus Absconditabacterales bacterium | reverse complement strand
AAGAAAGTACAAAGATATTGCTTGAGTAAAAAAGAAAGTAACTCCACATACACTTCGTCATAGTTTTGCTACGACTTTGATAAAAAAGTGAGCTGATATTAGAGCCGTTCAGACTTTGTTGGGGCATGCTAGTATTACTACCACACAGATATATACTCATGTAGATGATAAGTATTTGAAGGGAGTTCATGATTTGTTGGATGAATAATTTCCCTGTCATTGCGAGGAGTGTAACGACGTGGCAATCTAGTGTTTTGTTATACTTTTTTATATAAAACGCTACCGCTATGGTGTTACTTTTGCCAAAAGAGCAGCAAAAGTAACTCCCGCTATTTAGACGGGACTCCATTTAGTCGCAAAAATGCCCTTTGTTAGAATATTGCAGTCATTCTTTAGTATCGTAGGGCTGTGTTTGAATACGGAAAATTTCGCATCCACGCAATACTGCGTGGTAAAAAGCTCAATTTTTAGGTTTTTTTTACTATGTTTGTTGGATAGTTTCAATAAATCTGACAAATGCAATATCGAATCTTTTTTTGATGTTAAAATGGGTAGTAGAACATATATTTAATTTTTAAAGTTTTTTTAGTAGTAAAGATATACTATATAGTGTAAATGTAAAAAGAAAAAATGAAAATTATTGATTTTATTTTAAATGAAACTGTAGATTTGTCTGCGGTTTTTATTTTTGATTGTTTTTTATCATCTCGACCGTAGTGGAGAGATCTCTTAGTTAAATTTTATATAAAAGAGATTTCTCCATGCGCTATCGCTTAGTCGAAATGACAGTTGGGTGTTTATTATCTTAAATTTTCAAATTCTTGAAATAATTTATTAAATTTATTATTTTTTACTTTCTTTTTTTATTAGCTTTGGTAGATAAGAATAGAACTTTTTTATTAAAAGAAAGATAATTACTCAAAAAACTAGATATACTATAATTTGTTTTCGTCAGTTTAAAAATTTTGTTAGTTGACTTATACTTATTGCTCAAAAATAACCTATACTTAGATATATTATTTTAACTATTATAGAAACGCCTAAAGAATAAAGAAAAAAATGTAAAAATTTGAATTTTTTTATTCCTGTAAAAATTAGTGATGGTGCAGAAAGGTATGGAGTGGTTTTTACTGTAAGAAAGTATAAGAATGGCGTTTTTTTTAATATGTTTGTTAGGTATTTTTTTTCTTTTGAAAATAATTTAAATCTTTGGAGTATTTTGATTTTATGATAAGATCTTCATATAAAGTATAGTATTGTATCTCAAACTGAGTCACCTATTACCATAACCAGTGCAACATACCATATATTTAAAACTCAATGAGATGCAAATCAAGCACTAGTAAAAGATGTGATTGGTCATTCAACAGTAGATAGAAAAAACAACAATATATATATATGTTTTTTAAGAAAATCAAGTATCATAATATTTTTTTATTTTAAATTATTTTTTTTAATTTTTCTATATTTTGTCATGTTGTAGGGTTTGAAGGAAAGAGAATGTTTTATATAGAAAAAAAATCATTGATATTTAAATATATCTAGAAACATAGACACATCTTTTTTTCGTCATCATAAAAATCATCGTTTATCAGACTTGAATGTGTTGTTTGCAGAAAAGGGGAATCGAACAACAATTTTTTTGTTTTTTTCCATAAAATCGTTTATTGCAATTTCTAGTTGATATTTGTTGAATTTTTCTTTGTATATTTCTTTTAGATCTTTTGTTTTTAGTATTCTTTGTCAAGATAAGATCAGTTCTCTATACAATAATTTAATGTATCGTTTTGACATAATGCGCCTTAATATTCACATATCAATTTCTGGATTTTCTTTAATACTGTTTATAACATTTTTTATCTCGTTTATTTTAATATTTTTTAAATCAGCATCAAATAGAAACAAATGACTTGTTTTTGTTTTTTTTAATCACTCATATATTGCTCATGATTTTCACTTATTTTTATTATAAGAAACTATTTCAATATTTTTCAATTTTTCTTTATATTTTTTTGCAATAGACAAACTATTGTCTGATGATCAATCGTTGACAAGAAGTATATTTTCAAATTCTTTTATTTTAGTTATTTTATCTAAGACTCAAGACAGACCTTTTTCCTCATTAAAGAAAGGTATTATACATGTACATCAAAATTTCATAATTACTTTCTATATTTAATATTAAATTTTAGTTTTTTTGTATAATATAGTTTTTTTCTTCATTTTAAATACTTTTTTTATTTTAGTTTTTCAAATTCTTTAAATAATTTAGAAAATAATTCTGGTACTAATTTCATATGTTCTGGTGTATCTACATATGCAATTCTCATTTGAGTAAGTCCTGGATTTTTCTCTCAGTCCTTAGTTTTATAAAAACCTGTCATTGGAGAAACCAGTAAGGTATATTTTTTTCAGTTAATACCTACTGATCATTTTTGAGCACAGTAAAGTACAAATTCCATAGCATCAAATCATGGTTTAGCGATGTTTTTTACATCTACTACAGAATAGATAGAAGCATCAGGTGATGAAACAATAATTCATGGAAGTTGCTTTTTAAATTCTTTTGTTAGATTGTTCATCATATCAAAATAGTATTTTCTTTGTTCTTTATACCATATGTTCAGATCTTCTTTTGATTCGTGAGCTAGAGCACCAAATATATATTGACCAATAGCATTAGAACATAGTGATGCTGTATTTTCTGCTACTGATTTTTGGTGAAATTCTTGGTTGTCTGTGATTAATGCTCAGATTCTAAGTCCACAAGCATTCCAGACTTTTGAAGATGTCTCAATACTAATTCTTTTTCATTCAATTCCAGGTACTTCTTTGTTTGTAATTCCTCGAATACTTGATACTGGTTCTCAAGTATAATAAAATTCTCTATATGCCTCATCGCTAATCATTCGCATATCATATTTTACACAAAGTTTTGCTATGTTTTTCATAGCTTCTAAATTGTAATATTGTCATGTAGGATTGTCGTATGGTATTACTACTATTGCTCATGGTTTTTCCGTTTCAATCAATTTTTCTATTTCTGATATATCTGGTAAGGTAAATTGACCATCGTCTTCTAAAGTTCTTCTTACTGATGTTGTTTTTCTACCAACTCTGTCTGCCATAGATACATAATTTGTGTAAGCAGCATCTATCAAAAGTAATGGTGACTCACATTTTCAGGCTTCTCCACAAACTCCTAGTGTCATTAATTCCATAGCTTGACTTCAGCCATCTGTAATTTGTGAATATAATCAATTCGTACTAAATCCACTAGATCTGATAATATTTAAGAATGCTTCGTTTGTTTCTTTTTCTCATACTGTAGCTGTGTATTTTATTACACCATCTTTAAATGGACTATTATTATTTTGTAAATCAAACATTCTTTTTTGCATAGCTGGATGTGCTGGCAAAGAAACATTTCATATTGCGGTATTAATTGCTTTTATATCATCAGTTCTTTTCATAAATTCTATCTGTGCTGTCCTGATAGCTGATGGTTTTCTTGATTGGAAGTGTTTTGATAGTTTTGGCATAAAATAAATTAGTTTAAGGTTAAAAGTTCATCAAGTTAAAGGTTTTTTGATTAATATATATTTAAATATTGTGATACTAAAATTGAGTTGTTTTTCAATGGATATGTTACTGTTATTTCGACTGTAACGAAGTGAAATGGAGAAATCTCTTGTGAATATTTTAAGGGATCTCTCCACTGTACCGATTGATCGAGTCTCGCAGTTCTGAAGGTATAACTGTCCTCGATTTTTGATTCTCAAGAGAGCCGGACAGTCTAGATTGACAAAGCATATGTCTGTTTATAAAGAACTTGAAAAATCATTATTTATCTTTAAAAATTTTAATAGTTTTAGTTTTAATATTGGGTTATGAATAAAATTGAATTAATAAAGTTTTTGAATGAATATTTGAAAGTAGATGAGTATGAAGATAATAGTAAAAATGGTCTACAAGTAGATAGCCAAAAAAATGAAATCAGAAAAATCTGATATGCTGTAGATGCTACAAGCTATATTTTTGATAAGGCAGTCAAAGAAAATGTAGATATGGTAATTTGTCATCATGGATTGTTTTGGGGATTTGATCCAGTAGTTGTCTGAACTTATTATGATAGATTGAGTAAATTAATCAAAAATGATATAGCTTTGTATGGATGTCATTTGCCTTTAGATTGACATGAAGAGGTTGGAAACAATGTAGTGATGTTGAATAAATTTGTAGACTTTTTTAATATAAAAAATTCAAATACTGAACAATTTGATTACAGTTTTGGATTGAGATTTGACAATTGAATTGATATTGAACAAATAGAAAAATATTGTGATAAATTTGGTCTGCAAAAATGAATTTATAATTTTTGAAATTTGGATAAGATTAGTTCTGTATATTTTAGTAGTGGAGGAGGACTTTCCCATGCTAAATCTGCTAAGGAAAAAGGTTTTGATTTGTTAATTACATGAGAATGAGCTCATTATGAAATGAGTTTAGCAAAAGATATGTGACAAAGTATTTTGATATGATGACATTATGAGACAGAAATATTTGGTGTGCAAGCATTAGCCAAAAAACTAAAGGAGAAGTTTTGAGTTGAGATAGTATTTTTGGATGAGAAATATTAGTTTTTACATATTATATATAAAAAATGTTTTTAATAAAAAATGCTATGAAATCTTTGTCTAGATTTAGGTTGATAGATGTTATAATTTTTGAGTGTTATCTTTTGTTTGTAGGTTGATTATTGGCTAAATTAATACCTTGAGTTTTGGGTTTAAATGTTTGGTGGTATGTGATAGTTTCTGTTTTGGGTGTTGTTTATTTGTTGATGATTTTAGTTTTCAAAAGAGATAAAAAATCTAAAACAATGAAATCAGTTTTGGATCGTTTTCATAAATTGACCATATGGCAGGTCTCTGTTTATAAAATTATTTTAGTGATATTTTGATTTATGTTGATGAAATTGTTCCCAGGATTAATGTTGATAGATATTGCTCGATATGTTGCTTGAGTATGATTTGGTGCTGGATATTTTGTAAAAATGATACGAATAAAATAGCGAAAAGTGAAAAATTAAGAGTGAAGGAATTAAATTTAAAAAAGTCTTGCATTTTATATAAAAAGGGTTAAATTAATTGTGGGAATATTCCCACAATTAATTTTTATTTACAAGTTATTGTCTATGAATTGATTTTGATGTGGTAGGGGAAGAGGTAGGATGAAAAAAAATAGAAGAGTAAATTTTCAATCTAATGTAGATTTGTTTAAGCCTATTGGTATTCCTAGATCTCAATTGGAAGAAACTGTATTGTGACATGATGAAGTAGAAACATTGAGGTTGAAAAATATTGAGAAAATGGATGTTGTGTCATGAGCAAAAGAGATGGAAATTTCAAAATCTACATTTGCTAGGATATACAAACAAGCGGTGGACAAGCTTTCAGATGCTATAATAAATGGGAAAGCTATTAGTATAGAAAAATAAGTTTTTAATATTTAACCAAATATAAAAATGCCAAATAAAGATGGTACAGGACCAAATGGTCAAGGATCTGCTACAGGTAGATGAATGTGAAATTGTGGTAAAAAAACTGAAAATTCTAATTCTAATTTAGGTAAGAGAAATGGTCAATGAGTTAGGATTTGAAGATTGATTGGTAGATGAAATTGAAGAGGTAGGATGAGAGATTAAGTTTTATTTTTATAACAAATTAAAATGATTATTGTAAAACCAGTTTTAGAAAAAAAAGAGAATGCAGAAATTGCAATAAATTCTGCTAGAGCTTCTTATTTTGTCTTTTTTGAAGATGATAAATTTGTAAAGTTTGTTAAGAATCCATTTACTGTCTGATGAGGTGCAGGTTTTGCTGTTGCTGATTTGCTTAAAAATGAGTGATGTGAAAAATTTTTGGCAAAGAAGATTTGAGATAATATGAAGGCTAAATTGGAAGAAAATGGTATTATTTATGAAATTGTTAAATAATATGTTAAAAAGATTAACTTATTCATTAAAACAGACTTGGAATTCTTTTTTGATAAATATACCAATAATACTTTGAATATTGATTTTAATTTCTATTTTACAAGTATACTTTCCTTTGGAAAATATTCTTAGTTTTGGTAATAAAATTTTTTCTATTTTTTTGGCTGATTTACTTGCTGGTTTGTTTTCCGGTAATCCTATAAATTCATATATTTTAGCTTGAGAAATTTGATTTTCAATAGAGACTATTTTTTTAATATCTGTTTTTTTGGTGTCTTGGATAACCGTTTGATTGGTTCAAATACCAGCAGAGTCTTATTTCTTTTGAATTAGATATTCTATAATTAGAAATATTTTGTCTTTTTTGTTTGCTATATTGTGAGGTTTTTTGATTATGTTATTATATAATAATGTTCATTTTTTATAAAAAAATTAAAGATAGAATCTGATCCAATTGGATGTTTTTTTTGTTTGTAATAACTTTGTTATTATTAATTCTAGTTTTTGATTTTTTAAATTTTATAAATATTTTTAATTATTTTATTCAAATTTTTATAAAAATTTTGTGGCCTTTGTTTTTTGTATATCTTCTTATATTGTTTTTTAATATTTTTAGATTAGAACTTTTTTTTAAAAAATTTATATGAAGTGGGTCTTATTTGAAAAGAAATATTTTTTCTATGATTTTTGGTATAATTTCATCTGGTCCTATTTATTTGTGGTATTGATTATTAAAAAAGCTGAATAATTCTGGTTTGACGCTTGGTCATATTGCTACCTTTAGTTATGCTAGGGCTATAAAATTACCGCTGCTTCCGATTATGATTAGTTATTTTTGAATAAAATATTCTTTTATATTTATTTTTGTATTATTGTTTCTGAGTTTCTTTCAATGATTTTTATTAGATTTTTTGATTAATAAAAAAAAGAGCCAATAAAGGCTCTTTTTTTGTTCGAAAGTATTTTGGTATACTAATAGTTTCTTTCAGGTCTTTCTTCTCTAGGTCTAGCTACTGTAACTTTCATTTCTCTACCATCTACTTCTTTGTCGTTTAATTCTTCAAGAGCTTTTGCAGCATCTTCTTCATTTACGAATTTAACGAAACCAAATCCTTTACTTCTACCTGTCATCCTGTCGATGATCAATTTTACATCTTCTAACTCTCCATATGGAGCGAATAATTCTCTCATGTCATCTTCACTTAAGTTCCATGAGAAGTTACCAACAAATAAGTTGGTGTTGTCAACTGTTGTCATTTAATAATTACACATAATAATAAAAGTGCCTATAATAGGCTACTTTAACAAATAACGAAATGTTCTTTGAAAAGTAATAAATGAATTATAAGCAAAAAATCGTTTAATACAAGTCTTTTATTTTTTTCATAATAACATTACTTGTTAAGTGTTTTTTTAAAATATTATTAATAATTTTGGAGGGCTTTTATTCTGTCTTCTATACTAGGATGTGTAGCTAGCATCTTTCTAAAGAATCCAGATCTTTTTTTCTTTGAAAATGGATTTTCTATACACATTGCGGCTACAGTATCTTTTTGTATTGATTCTATATTTGAATCTTGACTAATTTTTTGTAATGCTGATATCATTGCGTATTTATCTTTTGTTAGATAGACACTTCAAGCATCTGCTAGGTATTCTCTTTTGCGGGAAAGAGCTAATCTAATAAGAGGGTAAATTAGGTATCAAAGTATTAAAAGTCATAATCATATAAGTGGCAAAGCATTTCATCATTTTTCATTTCTTGAACTTCATGAGAATCTAATCAATATTTGTCATAATATTCATATAATTCAGACAAAAACTACTATAATTATCATCATCAAAGAATCTTTATTTATTATGTGTGTTAATTCATGAGCTGCTACAGCTTCTATTTCTGATTTGTTTAATTTGTTTATTAATCATTTAGAAAAAACTATCCAAGCACTTTTTTTATTCCATCATGTGGCAAAAGCGTTTAGGCTGTTGTCTTCAATAATTCATATTTTGGGTGTTGGTAATCATTTAGAAATACATAAATTTTCTACTATATTGTATATTTTTGGATTTTCTTTTCTGCTTATTGGTTTTGCTCAAGTAAATTTGAATATCATTTGTCTATGAAACAAAAACGATATTATTCACCATAATAGAATTAATGGTCACAAAAATATAAACATATTGTTTGTTTCATACAGTGCTGATCTCCATGCTTGAGAAAAATAAACTCATTCTCAACTATTTACTCACATAATTGTAAGTATTATAGCAACGACTAAATATAAAAACAAAGGAAAAAGTATGATTAGAAAAAAACTTCTAAATTTATTTTGTCCAATGGAGTCATAAATTCATTTGTACATGAGCTAAAATGAAAATTTAAATTATATTATTTTTGGATTAGAAACTAACTTTTGGTACTTCTTTTTCTTTGTTGTCTGTGATAGCAAAAAAATCTTCATATTTAAATCCAAATAATTTTGCTACAATATTTGTTGGAAAAGATTGTATTGTAGAGTTGTATTCATTGATGCTTGAATTGAAAAATCTTCTTGCTGCTGCAATTTTGTTTTCTATATCAGAAAGCTCTGTTTGAAGCTGTAAAAAATTTTGGTTTGCTTTTAGATCAGGATAGTTTTCTGATACAGCAAATAAATTTTTTAGAGCTCATGTTAGCATATCATCTGCTTGTAATTTTTCTTTTGCAGATCATGCATTTAAAAAGCTTGTTCTTGCTTCTGTTAGTTTTGTTAGTGTTTCTTTTTCGTGGCTTGCATATCATTTTACTGTACTTACTAAGTTTTCTATTAAATCAAATCTAAGTTTGATTTGAACATCTATATCAGCAAATGAATTCTTTATATTGTTTTTTAGTCTTATTAGTTTGTTGTATTTAACAATCATATAGAGAATAATTAGTCACAAAATAATAAGTAATATTGTTTTTGTGTCTAGGCCTTTTGAGCTTGCTTCAACTCAATTTTGTAATAGAGTAGTTTCTTCTCCTGTCATTTTTTTTAAATTATAAATTAAAATATTAAATTAATTTAATTATCTTATATGAAAAAAAAACAAAAATTAAAGTTAATTTGTATTATATTTAAAAAATGTTGATATTTAAATATAAACTATTTATTTGCTATTAATTTATGGGTTAATCATTATAATACTTAAATGTAAAAAAGTTAATATTTAATTATTTTAAAGAATTTATGTTATTTAAAGAATTTTGATTGAAAGCTTGATTGTTAAGAAGTTTGGAAGCAATATGATATAAAGAACCAACACCTATCCAAGAACAAGTTATGAAGATTGCATTTAGTGGAAAAAATATTGTATGACAATCACAAACATGAACAGGTAAAACTGCGGCATTTTTGTTGCCAATTTTAAATAATGTAGATACAAACAAAAAATCATTACAAGTTTTGATTATTGCTCCTACGAGAGAACTTGTTAATCAAATATGAGATGAGGTTAGGAATTTGACTAAATTTTATAGTGTAACTGTGGCTTGTCTTTATGGATGAGCCAGTCCCCATGTTCAAAAACAAAAAATGAGGAAAAATCCAGCAATTGTAGTTGCTACACCTGGTAGATTGATGGATTTTATAAATCAATGAGTGATAAAAGTAAGTACTGCAGATTATTTTGTCTTGGATGAGGTAGATATGATGCTTGATATGGGTTTTGTTCGTGATATTGAAAAAATATGGTCAAAACTTAAGGATCTAAAACAAGTATATACTTTTTCTGCGACAATGAATAATGATATGAAAACTATAATAAAAAAACATGTTTCTTGATATGAATTTATTAAAATTTGAGATGCTGTGACTGTAGACAAAATTAATCATAGATATGTGGATGTAGATCATGAGCATAAATTGTCCAATTTAATCAAATTGATTAATTCTCATAGTAAAGACAAGGTTATTATTTTTACGCATACAAAGAGAAACACTAAGACAATTCATAAAATATTAATTGACTCTAAAATTAATGCTGGATTGTTAAATTGAAATATGTGACAATGAAAAAGACAATCAACATTAAATGATTTTAAAGCTGATAAATTGCAAGTTCTTGTGACTACAGATGTGGCAGCTAGAGGTTTAAATATGGAAAATGTTTGATTGGTTATAAATTTTGATGTGCCTATAGATGCAAAAAGTTATATTCATAGGATTGGTAGAACATGAAGAGCTGGTGCTTATGGAAAAGCAATTATGTTGGTTTCT
>DATFJH010000031.1:0-3725 GCA_035269265.1 Candidatus Absconditabacterales bacterium | reverse complement strand
ATACTTTATGTGATCTTATGTACAGTTTTTTTTGGATGTTGGTTTAATTCCAACATCTTTGTATGAATTAAAGACATTAATCAGTCCATATTGATATAACTTTCATTTTGTAGGTATTATAATATGATTTGTTATATCTTTGTATATTTTCTTTAAAAAAATTCAAAGATATGAAAACAAAAAGGTATGGGCAGATATAATGTTTTTTTCACTATCATTATCTTTGATACCACTTTGAATATTTTTGATTTTTGGGGATAATTTTATTGGTAAACCAAATAGCTGATTTTTGTCTTTAAAACCATTAACTACTGAAAGTGAGTTGAATAAATTTAGTGGGGTTTATCCTATATGAGCATTTATATCTATAATGGGTGCTTTGATATCAATGATAGTATATTTTGTAAAGAAAAAGAAAAAAGTTTTTGGTGAGTGATTGATAGGTTTTATTTATCTGATAATATGATTAAATATAATCTTCATGTTTCAACAACATCCAAGATATTGAATAATGTCTTTATGATGATTAGTTTTTGATATAAAGCAATATGTTTCATTTTTTGTTATTATGTTCTGTTTGTATATATATTATAAATGGCAAAGCAAAATGAAGGAACAAGTTTAAAATAAATTAATATTAAATGAAGCTTTTTTTTCTAGCAGAGGATAGTTTATATAAAATATTTAAAACTTTGGAAAAAATACCAAAGTGAAAGAGTGTTGAGATATCTATAGATTCTCATCATTCTCTTTTTGATAATGAATGGCGATGAAAGCAAATTAAAGATGTTTTGGATAAAAAATCAATTAATGCTACATTTGTAACTAAAACAGATAAATCAAAAAGATTTTTTGAGAAAATATGATTGAAAGTAAATCACATAGAAAAAAACAAGATTTTAAAAACCTTTAGAATTTTGTATCTTTTTTTGTTTAACGTTAAAAAATTTCATCTTCATTCAACTCAAAATAGAAAGACTTATACATTTTTTTTAGTTTTTGGTTTTGAGGTTTTGTTTGTTTTGGGGATAATTTATTTGTTATATTCCTTGATATTGCCTAGCGCAAAAATTGATATAAATCCATCACAACAGATAGAAACTATAATATATAATTTTCGTTACTATCCAAATAGTAACCAAGATTTTCCACGTTATTCTAGATTTATTAGTATTCCTTTTTATACATGAAAGTTTGAGCATACATATGAAATGTCTATAAATACGTCAAATATAAAATATTTACAAGATCCTTCTCATGGTACTATAAAGATATTTAACACAACAGAAAAAGAATATGCTTTTGTCCCTAATACTAGATTTATTACAGATGATTGAAGACTTTTTAAAACAACAAATTGGGTTGAGATACCAGCTTGATATGAAGGTATCCCTTGAGAAAAAACAATTAATGTGATCGCAATGGAAAAGGATGATAATGGTATTTTGATGTGAAATAGGTGAAATATAAAAAATTGAACTAAATTATATGTAAAAAATTTAAAGCAAAGTTTGTTTTTGAAAGAGCTTTATGCTGTTGCAATGCAGGATTTTACAGGAGGTAATTTGACTAGTCAAGGTACTATTACTCAGGATGATATTAACTTGTTGTCTGATAAAATGATTTCACATATAGACCAACAGAAGAAAAATATAGTTATTCAAAATTTTGACATTGATGATGGTATATTGTTGGCTTTTAGTGATACGATATTTTCGGAGGTTAAAAATATTGATGTGCCATATCAGACATGACAGGAAAGTTCTATGTTGCAATGATCTATAAATGCTGATATGAAGTTTGTTTATATAAAGCGACAAGATTTGATAAGAGCTTTTTCTAGTTATATCCAACAAAGACCTTCAGAAAAAACTCAACTTATAAATATAGATAAAAGTTCTTTAGCTTTTTTTGATGAAGACCAAATAAGGGAAGAAGATGGTACTTTTATTATTCCAACTAAAATTGATATAATACAGTGATATGACTTTGAAAAAGATGTTAATGGTATTATGGAGGATATTAAAAGTCATATAATATGATGAGAAAAAGAAGAATCTAGAGAATATATACTTTCTTTTCCAGAGGTTTCTAGTGTGAGAATAAAAATAACTCCAATATGGTATAATACAATACCTAAATTGAAGTCTAGGATAAAAATTAGTACTGAATAACGTTTCAACGATCCAGTGTTTCAGTGTCACAACGTTTATTAGAGTCTTTGTAACTGTGAAACGTTTAGACGTTGTTACGTTATAAATCTGTCTGTTTGAAATGTTGTTATTTTTGCATTTCATTCAAGTCAGTTTTTTTCTTTGATAATTTTTAGTGCTGTAGAAATATTTTCAACACCTTCTGTATTTGGCAATAATATTCAAGACTTGTTTTCTGTTATCAATAATAATCAATATTCTTGTAAGGAAATATTTTGTATTTCTTTTGGATTGGTTATTTCTTTTGTATCTATTACAATATCTATAATTATAGTTTCTATGTTTTTATGTTTTTCTATAAGTCAGTGATAAATCGTTTCTATAGTTTGTTCTAGTGATTTATCTGAAAAAACAACGCCATTTGATAATATTAAGTTGTTATCTTTGTCTAAAGCAGAAAAAAATATACCATTTGTGTCGGTTTTTTTGTATTTTGAGAATACTACTTTTTTGATTTTCTCTAGCATTTTTTTCAATTTACAATTTAAAATTTATAATGAAAAATTATTTTATTGTTTTTTAATCAAGAATTATTAACTTTGCATTATTAACTCTTAACTAAAAATGTATGTCTAAACTAAAATTTAAAATACTCAAACAGAAATGAAATGCAAGAGTTTGAGAGATAGAATTGAATTGAGTAAAGCTTAAAACGCCTGTTTTTATGCCTGTTGGTACCAAAGCTACTATCAAGTGACTTTTTTTAGACTTGTTGAAAAATGAAAAAATTTTGTGAGATTTGGAACCAATAAAACTTATATTGGCAAATACTTTTCATCTTTATCTTCGTCCAGGTTATGAGTTGATTAAGAAAGCATGATGATTACACAAATTTGAAAATTGGGAAGATTGATTGATTTTGACTGATAGTGGATGATTTCAAGTTTTTAGTCTTGGATTGGGGAAAGAAAAGGATAATTCTACAGTCCCCCTTATAAAGGGGGAATGAGGGGGTTCTAAATATATAAAATATAATCCTAAGTTAAAAGAAAGGGCAAGAGACCTTAGAAACAATCCTACAGAAGCAGAGAAAAAAATTTGGTATGAATTCTTGTCAACTTATGACTATAAATTTTTAAGGCAAAAACCTATTGATGAATACATTGTTGATTTTTTTTCTAATAAATTAAAACTTGTAATAGAAATAGACTGAGATACTCATTGGGGTGATGATGAAATTATTTATGATAGAAAAAGAACTCAAAAATTAGAAAACTTATGATTTAAAGTTTTAAGATTTACAAATAAAGAGATATTTGATGACTTTGAAGAAGTTTGTAATGTAATTAGTGAAATAAAACCCCCTTCGTCCCCCTTACAAAGGGGGATGGCGTCTAGTAGTCATGATGTAGATATTAAGCTTGTAGAAGATTGAGTGCATTTTAGATCTCCATATGATGGTTCAAAACACTTCTTCTCTCCAGAAAAAGTAGTAGATATTCAGTGTAATTTTGGGTCTGATATAATGATGGTGTTGGATGTTTGCTCTCCTGGAGATGCAGATGAAAATAC
>DATFJH010000030.1:0-39007 GCA_035269265.1 Candidatus Absconditabacterales bacterium | reverse complement strand
TATTTGCTCTAAACAACATCAACATAACATACCCTCTTAGTTCCAACATCCAAGGATCTGAAATATTGTTCATAATCTCAATAGTATTTAAAGCATCCAAATGATCTTTGTAATAAGGACTTCATCCATTGTAATAATCACCCCATATAGCTCTAGACAATACTGTACCAAATTGAGCTCTAGTAACCACATCACTAGGACGGAAACTATCAGAAGGATTTCATTGATCATCCAATCACATCAATCACATCTGACAAGATTGAATCACAAAATCATACAAATCTTGACCTTGCAAAGTATCTATATCATCAAAGTCACAAACAATTTCTGTATTTACATCCAATCACATCACATTTTGTGCCCACTCTACAAGCATCTTAGCCATATGTGATCTTATTAGATTTCATTCCATATTTGCATCAAAAATATTTGACATGGTAGTAATTCACATATTGTAAGCATATAAATATGCTAAGTTCAACTCAGAACTATAAGTTGAATTAGATATATCTCATATTCTATCAAATGAACTAACATCTATTCCTTCATTTTCGTCTCAAGTAAGAATCACACAAGACTCTCAAAGTTCTCCATCTCTACAATCAACTCAATCTGCTTCTTCATATATACCATCAACACATATTAAATCTTCTAAATCACAGGTAGATGTATAAGATCAGCCTCATCATCCTCAACCTCATCAACCTCATCATCCACAACTTCACACAGAACAAGATTGATAAGTATAGGTTCCACTTAAATTACCATCATAACATATTCTTGTTTCAAAAACACAAGAAGATCCACATGCTACAGAATTATTTTCATATCCAGTCACAGAATCTCAACTAGATATAGTACCTCACCAAGGTAATATACAATCACTTGGGTTTGCTGTATCTACAGCACAAGAACTATAAGCATATGTTCAATCTAAAGTACCATTATTACATGTTCTTATTTCAGAAGAACAAGTAAATCAAAAAGGTACAGTTGCTTCTTGATATCCAGTCACAGAGTCTCAGTGTGCTACTACGCTACCATTAAAATTACAGTTAGCAGGAAGTCAATCAGAACAAGAGGCATAAGAATACGAACCACTTAAAACTCATACTAAACCACTATCATAACATGTTCTTACTTCCGAATAATCTACACAAGAAAGCATTGCGCCATAAGGCGTTCCCGTTAAAGAATAAGCAACAATACTTTGTCACTCATTAATAGTATTACCATTAAAGTCACAAGTAATCATAGGATCACTAGAACAAGTATCTCCACTATTTATCCAACTTGGAGTAACAGATGGACACTCACATTGATTTGGATGTCACACAGGATCATCAAAATCTGCACTAGTACACAACTGTCAGTCTACTAATGGAAAAGCATTAGCTTTATCAGAATTATATACAAAAGAAAAAATCGATAAGGCTAATAAAACAAATATAAACAATTTTAAATTTTTCATCTCAAAGAAAATTTAAAAGATAAATTGAGTATATAGTATATTTTTACAAATAAATGTCAAGTAGAATTACGACTAAAGAAAAATCCAAGCTACTGCTCAGATTTTTACTTATTTTTAGTATATTAATCAATAGTTTTTTAGTATCTATATACATCCAAAGTTTGTGTAAATGATTCTGCACCAGGAGGTAAATTCTCCCAAAGATCTGGATTGTATTCTATCAACAATGCTGCACCTTCAAATATCTCGTCTCTTCTCTCTCTTTTTATAGCACTCTCAAGATTACTATCCACTTGAAACCAGTCGTTCAAGTGAGATCTCCTATTTCACATCAAAGCTTCTAAATCATCTCATATCAATACTCATTTCACTTGAAGATTTCACCATGGACATCGTTCTTCGTCTGTATTTTGATTTCTTAATCTAGTCTCAGAATCAAATCATCATTGTGTTACAAATATTCATTTCACCACCTGTCATCATTTTTCACAATAATCCAAATCACTACTATCCTCAAAATATATCTTTTGGTCAGTAATTATCATACCATTTGTAGTCACAGATCATTCTACTATCACATCCATTCACTCTATATATATAGTAAATGGTGTACCAGGAAAATATTCTGTCAATTGTTTCAAAACAAGTTGACCATCTCCTTTTACAAAGAATATCAATTGATTTGGTACCTTTTTTACTTCTGCATCATTAAACAAATCTCATACAGTCTTACCATCTCTTATTTCAAAATCATTGTCTACTACAAGAGAAAGTGATTCATATTTATCCCTAAAGGTATTCATTTGAGTCAAAACAGAAGAATCAAATCCATAATTCCTTTGTTCTACTTCCATTGTATCTCTAATATCAGTACTTTCTATCAAATCATTACCTTCCATATCATAAAAATCCTCCAAGAAATCTGCATCAGTAGCTACAGGTTGCACACCAAATGTACTTATTTGCATCATATATGGTCTAGTAAGAGCAAAATTTACTTCACAAACTCATTCATACAATCTTCATTTTTCCCAATCTCATTCATTTGGATCACAATAATCATATTCTACTTTTTCTAATACTAATTTATATTCTCAATATTCCTTAACTGCCCTATCAAATAGAGAGTCTATAGAATAAGTATACCTACCAGACACCTTATCAAAATCTATATCATAATCTTCTAGTTCAAAATAATCAAATAATTGAGAATCTGATCGAGCAAAACAATCAGCATCATCCAATCTTCAAACCTCATCATCATGATTATAAATAACAAATGTACACTCCATACTATCTTTATCTATTATTGTCTGATCATTATTATTTCTATCTTCACAATTATAATTATCTCTTATTTTCAAATTATCTCTTTCTCGCAACCTCCATCGAAAAGGTAGGTATTCATTTTCCATCACTGAAATAGTGGTGTTTGTACCAAGACATTGAGGGGGTTGATACACAAATTCATCAGTATCATCTCTTCTAATCCTACAATCTTCACAATAATATCCATTATCTTCATATCTTCATGCATAATAATCTCTATCTAAATCCAAATACCTTTCTATATCTATTTCTTCATCCTCATCTCATCCAAGATCACATTCTTCTCCATCATCCAAACTACCATCTCCACATACACCATAAAATCATTCGTCTACACGAGCAATTCTATGACAATCTTCACAAGTATGATCATCCACATAACATTGTACATCATAAAGATTTGACTCTAATCATCAATTTTGATCATATTCATATCCACAATTATATGTAAAAGAATCTACAGCATTAGCTATTCAATAATCTCAATTTCCACAATCTATTCTTATTTCATCAGCTATTTCTCAATTTTCTGTCACACAAGTAAAGTCCATATCTCATTCATTATCTTCATCCACTATTACTACACCATAAGGAGAAGACAAATAACGACACTGAGCTCACAAATCTTCTTCATCATAATCTATAGTAACACTCATACATTGTTCTCCTGTACCAAAATCCGAAACATATTCAATACATACAGTATTGGTAAGTGTCTCTGTAACTACAACACATTGTCAGTTTTGTTCTTCACAATGTTGTCATGGCAACATATTTCATATTTGTCCATTTGTATCACAAACCTCATCTTGTGTAATCAAACCATCTCCGCATTCCAATGGTTCCTCTATCACTACATCATCAGAAATCAAAGAACCACTATAATTTAAATTCGCAATAGGATTAAAACTTATATAATTTTGTGGTCCAACTATTCATGTTATAGTTATTATTTCACTAGATCATGATGCTACATTTACATTCCATGATGTAAATCATAAATAATTAACAAATCAGTTTATATTAGAAATATTCACAACTCATGATTCTGAATCAACTCAATCATTTTCTACAACAACCATAAGTTCTACCATATCACCAGATATTGCAAATATTTGTGTTCCAGTATCAAAATTTCTAGTCGAATCTGTTAAATTATTTGCATACAAATCTATATACAAATTATCCACCAACACACATTGTCAATTTTGTTCTTCACAGTGTTGTCATGCAGGTATATTTCACAATTGTCAAACCACTTCACAAATTTCATCTTGTGTCAAAAATCCATCTCCACATTCTAACGGTTCTTGTATGTCTATATTTTCAGAAATAGACAAATTATTATAATTTAAATCAACAGTAGGTACAAAACTTATATAATTTTGTGGTCCAACTATTCATGTAACAAAGATAGAATCTTGTCATCATGGCAAAATAGTAATATCCCAAGAATTTAAACCAATATATTCTGCAAATCAAGTAATATTATACAAAGATAAATCTCAAGTAGTAACAATATTACCACTATTATTTACCAAAATTTGTAATTCTATCAAATCACCAGATACAGCAAATATTTGTGTCCCTGTATCAAAATTTAAACTAGGATTTGTAAGATTGTTTGCATAAAAATCTAAACTCATATCCATATAAGCTTGCATTTCTCACGTAGATATTGCAGAGTTATTGTCTGTATAATGTTCTTGACTATTTGTGACAACATAAACTGAGTTTGATATTTCACTCCCAAAAGGATCTTCTCACAAAAATACTCAAGTCATAACTATCTCTCATATTTGATTAGGAGATAGCATCCCCAAATTCCATTGAATCGAATTTGTCAAAGAATTTGTAGGAGAAGGTGTTGAAGATTCAAACAACATATTATTAGAAAGTGTAGAATCCAAAAATACATCCACACCTGTTTCTGATCCAATATTTGCATAAGATATCAAATATCATACTTCATCTCATGAAAACATAGGATTTGGAGAAGTCTGTAGCACATCAACCATTATATCCGCAAATCCTAAAACTTCATTTATTAAGGTATCAGAATCATTTTCTGTAGTATACTGATCACTTTCTACCAAAACAAATGCCCTATTTTCAATTGTTTGCCCCACTGGAAATGAATCCAGCAAAGTTCATTCAATTTCAATAATTGATGTAGCATATGGAGCTAAATCATTTATTATAAATAAATAATTATTAACCTGTCAATTATATATTGTAGGTACTTGTTGTGAACCACCTACTATAGCTTGATTTGGAAATTCCAACATATTAGCAGGCCAAACATCAACAAGACTAATTCATGTAGCTATTTTAGATCAAACATTTTTTACTTCTATATTATAAGTAACTATATCTCCTGATAATTTAGGACCACTTCATACCAAAGTTTTTTCAACTACTATATCAGATATTGCCTCTAGTTTTACAACAGAAGAAGTATAAACTGAAACAAATGATGTGTCTATTATATTTGTTATTACATCCAAAGTTGGAGTAGGAAAAGATCGTCATTCAAACACAGCTTCAACTTCAAGACTAATGCTTTGTCCAGCTGACAATGTCCAATAAGGATCATTCGTCAATCACAAAGTCAATGCACTAATATTGTTTGGAACAACATTAGAATCAACATAATTTACAAAATTAGGAAATTCTTGTTGAACATAGACATCGGTTCAAGAATTATTTGTAGCAACAATATCAAAAGATAAAACACTACCAGATATCGCATGTTGGTTGTTTGGTGTTACTTCAACATCAAAATCTACTGCAAACGTAAATCACACAAACAACAATACAAAACTAATAAATATAATATACAATCTTTTCATTTTTTTAAACATATTATTTAAATAATTTTTAATTTACTACTCACTCTAAAATAATCTCTCAAGTTTGACCTGGCATCAATGGCGTATAAAAATTCCATTTCAACAAAGTACCTGTAACAAAATTTGAAACACTTGATGGAAATGGACTAGCCGATACAAAATCAACCATAACTGGCCAATAGTCAGTTATTGTATAATTATTTATCGTAGCATCTCCTATATTTTGATAAGTAATAGTATAAGTAATTTCACTTCATGAATAAACCAAATTTTTATCGGCTGTTTTTATTATTGAAATATTAGGAATTGGTGTAGCTGAAACAGAAAAATGATAAATATCTTGATCTGTATATTCTTCTCACAATTCAGTATATTTTAAGTTAATTATATTTTGATAATCAGGGTTTTCACAAGCAGGATTGTCTAATATAGCTCATGATATATACAATGTAATTGAATCACCAGGTATCAAAGTACCAGGATAATTCCATTCCAAAGACAAAGGATCTTTAGTAAATCAAACACCTGTCCATGATACATAATTTATACATGTACCACCTGGTCGTATATCTTCCAAAACAATATCTGATATTGGATTTGGTCCAAAATTTTCTACTTTTATTACAAACAACTTATCGTCTCATATCATATGATTATCTATATCAGAATTTTTTGTTATATTTACTATAGATTGTTCTGTTTTTGTAGCAGTCACACTAGACTGTCTTATCAACAAAGGATCATAAAAATGTATATAAGAATCATTTGTATAAGAGTCTGTTAAGTCACACACCCCTCAATTCATTATTTGACCTGTAACAATCATATATCATGCTTGTCAATTTATTAAATCAAAGTTACTATATTCCAATATCCATCTACCATTTATATCTTGATATTGTACAAAGTCTGTACTAGATACTCAATTTATACTAGCACTTACATAATCAACACACAACGGCATACGATCTCTCAATAAAACTCAAGATGTATTTCATCATCAAACATTAGCAAAATCTATTCTATAAGTAATATAATCACCAGGACTAACACTTAAATTACCTGTAGTAAATAAGGTAGAAAAAGTTCAGTTAGACATCATTTGAGATTTTAAAATATACGGATCTGGAGCCAAAAAGTACATCTCACAATCTAAATCATTGTAAGTAAACGCACAATTTAACGTTTCATTTGGTGATGCTCACTCTCTAATATCTGCCTTTATTATCAAAATAGCTGTTTGTCCTGGATTTAAATCAAATCAAGAATACTCTACTATCCAATTACCATAAACATCTTGTCAAGCATCAGAACTATATGGATAAACACCAGATATATCATGATAAGTTAATTCCAAAGATGAAGGAAGCTCATCTATAATATACGCATCATTGTACAATACATCTCCATTATTTGTTAATTCAATTCTATATTCTACTTCATCTCCAGGCAAAAGTTTACCTGTAGTTATCAAAATCTTTTCTATATCCAAATCTACTTCTGGCTCAAGAATATCCAAAGATGTTCCACAAATATTTGTAGGTCTTTCAACTTCTACTCCCATATATATAGGATTATAATCATTTTCAACAGTCAACAATGGATCAAAAAATCCAAAAGTATTGTATATATAACTATAATTAAAATATATATCTCAAGTATATAATATATTACCATCATCTAAATCAAAAGAATAATATCTTGCCCATTGATTAGTATTTGCTGAAAAAACAACATTTGATCACAATGTTTGAATATTTGGATTAACAACTAATTCACAAGATGGTACACTCAATTTACAATTTGAATCACAACCATCTCAGTTTATAGAATTTCAATCATCACATTCTTCATTTATACCATCATCATTTGGCCAATCTATATCTCAATCTCCACAATAAGATCACTGTGGTTGTTCAACATAAAAGGTATCTGTACAAGTATTAAAACCTGCATCATTTTCTACAGTTAAAGTAGCTGTATAGGTACCATATCAAGAAGGCAAAATATTTGTTATAGTTCAAATATTTGTAGTTATATTGTGATTTGAAAAATTAACTGTACTTGGCGTTATATTCAACAAAGCAGGAATATCAAATGTTCATGTAATTACCCAATCAACATTATAAGACCCATTATTCATATCCAAAACCTCAATATCACATGTTGGAGCAACTAATCACTGATTGATTGGTTCACAAGAACTACTACATCAAAGATCTCACCACCCTTCTTGAGTTGGATCATTTGGATCACACTGTTCAACAGAATCTCAAAAATCAAAGTTTTGAGAACTTGATTGTAAAGTTCAATCTCCACACCAATAAAGTTCAAAATTAGTACAAGTATCTTGTGTATATAACTCACTAAACCATGTTCTTTCATTATAAGACCAAGAAGAAGAACAAGGAGCTGGTGTAGATCACAAAGTACAATATGTAACATTATTTGAATGATCTAAATAATTAGATGGTTGATTATACCAATACGAATGATTGCTATTTCAACTAAAACCATTAGATAATTTATAAATATAATGATAATTTAATA
Source organism: Candidatus Absconditabacterales bacterium (assembly GCA_035269265.1). Taxonomy (GTDB): domain Bacteria; phylum Patescibacteriota; class Gracilibacteria; order Absconditabacterales; family Absconditicoccaceae; genus JALOAF01. Next base: position 30,805 of record DATFJH010000030.1, on the reverse strand, counting down.
CCACAGAATTATTTGATAAATTATTTTGAGGTTGTTCAAATGCCACCTTATTGGGATACGAATCTATACCTCTAACCCATTGATTATAAGGAAAAACAAGAGATGCACGATTAAACAAAGTATTATCAAAACTAGAAAGTACTCCATTTTTTATAGAATACAACATATTTGACTCTGGAATTCTATACTGTACCTTAGAAAGATCATTTCTAATATGAACAGCATGAAACGGCGGATGGTCATTTTCACTATATTCAAAATTAGAGTTTAAATAAATATCTTTATCAAAAAATCAATCACCATCATTATCTTCATTCAAATATATAGAGACAGTTCCATCATCACAAGAAAGTCAGTTTTGAACTTGTACATCCACAAAATTAGCATTTACCAAGCTGATAAATGATATGATAAAAACAAACAATAATAAAGTTAATTTTTTCATTTTTAAATACATATTTTTTAAAACAATCTAAACATAGTTAAAAGTTTTCTGAATTTCAATATCCGGATCATGATCAACTTCATCACTCAGTTCCTCAAGATCATCACGAATCATTTCAACCGTTATTGCTACCACCATCATTTCAACCATTATTACTATCAACATCATTAGCTCAATTATTTGCATTGGCCTCACCATCTGGCACATATTCCTCTTCAGGAGTTTCTACACCAGAAGCAAATGCAAATCCAGCTCAAACAGAATGCTTTCTAGCTCGATCCAACTGATTTTGAGACTCGATAGTATTTACATACATTCATGATTGTTCAAATACCTTTTGAGGATTTATCTCAATACCCCAAGTATTTGATGGTATTTCAATGGTTGTTGTTTCCTCTGAATCTTGTGGCAATCAAGTCTCAGTCTCGGTTCATTGTCTCAATTCTATAGATTCTAATTTTATACCTATAGATTCATTTGCACACTCTCAAAGCAAATAAAAGACATAATTCAAATCCAATTTCAATTCAGTTTTAATTTTATCATTTTCACCACCAATGTCAACATATTCTCACGTCAATAAATTTTTCAAATTATCATCACTTAATTCAGTCAAATCAAGTCATTTTATATTTATTTTGTCATTCAAACTGTCTAATAATATTTCTTTGTGAACTTCACTAACATTTAAGTTATTCCAAAACCATTCTTTTGTTGATTCTAAATCATCTGATTTAATCTCTTCCATATGTCCACCAAGTACATTAGTAAATCACATCTGAGTCATAGAATATCATCTTCAATCTTTATTATCATGCCTATAAAAGGCTGTCATTCAAAATAAATTATTTTCTATTGGTTTATTTAATTCATCTTTATTTTTTAATTTATCAACTATCTCTCTCCTGTATGAATCATCTTTTAATGGAAATCTAGTTTTTTGATCATATCAAAACATATCCATGTAGACTTTTAATCTATATTGTTTGTAAACAAGATTTTCTAAATCTTTTCAATCATTGTTTCAATCTGATAAATTTGGGTGATAAGAAAACAATCATTTAAACCTATCTACTATCATCACCTTATCATAATTAGATACATCATTATCTTCCATTTTTTTTCTCAAGTCTTGAAAAGGATCTGGATTTAAAGAATATTTATCTAATTTTCATTCAAGTATTTTTTTCAAAGAATCTCGTGCAGAATCATAGTCATCTTCATCCAAAATATCATCTACTCAAGAATCAAATGCATATTTCATAAAAGTAGCATATTCTCAATGATTATCATCCATTTCTGAAAGATCTTTTTCTATTCATTCAAATATTTCGTCAATATAGTTATATTTATCAAAAACATCTATATCAGAAAAATCTGTACTATAATTTTCAAAATTATATCTTGTACCATCTATAATCTCTTGATTTATTCGAGTATGTGTTGTCTCTGTATATGCAGCAGTAGAATAATTGATTTTCATAGATTTTTTTGGCAAAGATCTATAATACATTTCAAATTTTCATTCACCATTTTTATGAACAGTTAAACTACCAAACTCAGGTACATACAATTTACCATCTTCTATGCGTAAATCTGAATTTGATCATCACATATCTACACATTTATCTTTTAATTCTCCTTCCAAGTTAAATACAGCAAAACCATCTTCCACTTTTTCACAATCTGCAATTGGAAATCACTCAGGTTTATCTCCATTATTATCCTCTTTTTCTTTTAAAATCTCAAGTTGCGTATTGATATCTGATTCCTTCATATACAAACTTTCTATACTTTCAAATTTGGTAGGGTTTCACTCAGGATCCATCATAAGTGGATTCACCTTAATATCATTTATTTCAGCTTTTATATCTCATATTATCAAATTGAATCTAGCCGTATTAGTTCTACTATAATCCAAAAGTGATATTTTTGTGTTTAAAGGCACTTCTATATATTCCACACCATTATTTCATACTTTACCATCTCACTCAAAAACATTTACATAAGGCATTATATCCGGATCTATATTGATATTTACATATTTATACAATTCTTTAGGTATACACAAAGATGGTCATCAAGGACTCATAAAGGTATTTTCCACCGAATCATCTTCCATATTTCAAACGCTTATTTTTATATCCAAATCTGGTGTTTCGATATTTTGATGTGCTATATTCATCTTAGAGTTTAAATAATCTACAGCATCTGAAGTTATTTTTCATTCATTATAAAATTCTTTTCCATCGTTGGATTCAACATATCTCATTCATCTACCAGTAGACAAATGAGCATAATAATTTGCTATACTTTCTTCTGTTTCAGAAGAATATAAGTTTTTGTACCAAGCCACACTTGCAGATACTATAGGTATAGGCACAAATCCAGCTAAAAATTGGACACCAACTCACAACCTTTCTATATGTAATTTATTAGCTCACCTAATAGCTTCATTTCTCCACATCAAAGCATAATTTTTAGAAATATTGTCTATTACCGTAACAAATCTTGGATCATTTGAATCCAAAACTCATTCCAAACCATAATATGAAATACCTCTATATATATTTATAGCCGCTTTTTTTAATTCTTCTTCATCCGATTTTACAAACCTTTTACTCAAGCTTGCTTGTATTTCTCATATTACAATTTCCCTATCTGCATCCAAATTAATTCAACTTAACAACTCTGGCAAAATATCATTTCTTAATTCATACTCTATGTTTTGATATTGTTTTTCTATTCATTTCATTTTGTCTTGTGAAAATCAAGCAGAAAGTCACCAAGAAGGTACCACACCTATCATAGTCACATTCGCACCAACATCAAAATATTTTGCAGATTTTGGCTTCAAATTTTCATCCAACTGATCTGAATTTATCATATTTTTTATACCTATATTACCAGAAGCAATTGGTATAAACATTTCTTTATTTCAAGAACCTGCTGCTACTCAATATTTTATATCAGTATTTTCTCAAACTTTTTGAGAATCACTCCAAGAAAGCATCACTCAAGCTACTCATGCTGTTTCTCAATTTTCTCACATACCAGGTACCTGACCATAACCCAAGCTTAAACTAAAAGTACCAGAGTTCTCAGTATTTAAAGACAATCAAACTCCTCAAGCACCACTAACAATACCACCATTTTCAACAACAGCACCGTATATCATTGGCTTTAATACAGATCTCAATTCAGGTGTGTCTTTTAATCATTGTTGCAGCAATTTTCTATATTCTAATTCAAATTTTTGATCCAATCATTCTACTTCTATATTACCAGACATTATTTGTGGCATAAAATATTGTTCTGCAGCTCATATACCATGTCTAAATATATAATCTACAGGTATAGGACTATTTATCAAAATACCTTGCATATATTTCAAAAGTCATGGATTGTTTTTTAATTCAACCAAAAGATCTTCCAAGTTATCTCACTTGTTTTCCAAATCCATAGCCAAGTTAGTTTGACCATTTTTACTCATCTGATCTTTTACAAAATCAATTATATTTTTCCAAGCATCTTGCTCTCATTCATAATCAAGATATTTTTGATCTATTTTTACACTCTTATATATATTTTTCAATTCTAGTCACATTCTCATTCACCTATCACCAAAGTCATTTCTTCCGTCAAAATTCAAATCGGAAAGAAGCATTAATAATTTTTTTTCATTTATATTATCATAATATTCTGTTTCTCTTTCTTCTATTTCTGTAAATCAGTCTATATTATCCATTAATTTTGTAGTATTTACAGCTTCTACGATAGTCTGACGACCTTCTCATATTCATACCAACAAATCAAAAACAGCATTATAATAATCATTGTTTTCTTCTACTATATAATTTCAATTACCATCTTTTTCTTTTTTATCTATACTATTCTTATACTTTATATATTGTCCATAAAATTTATCTTCCCATTTATTCAAATTATCCGGTTTAGAATCAACACTCAAATTAATTTTCTGCATCATATCTACCAAGTCTATTTTTTTAGTAATTTTTTCCAATTCTCACAAAGCATCAGTATCTTGATATCTAACATCTAACTTTATATTACCCTTTCCATAATCTTTTTTAAAAATAGACTTAATAGCCTGTCTTTTTTTGTCTGGATCTATCAATCAATCCAACCTTCATATATGTTCTTCTTTATATATATTTTGAAACATACTATCTCAATTATTTTCAACAACACTTTGTGTAACATCAATTCATTTTACAAAATGATTATCAAGCATTCACATAACCTTGATAAAATAATCTCATCATTCTTTATTCATATATTTTGTATAAAGCTCTCAAAGCTCTACTATGTGTTTTTCATCTGATTTTCTAAATATTCCATTTTTATCCATACTATCTATAGAAGACCAATCCACATTTTTTCGATCTACTTCTCAATTTGTAGATTTAGAGTATTCTTCAGTAATTTTGTCAAAAACTTTTCAAACATCTATTTTATTATCATCTTCTGTAAATACAATCAAGGCTCTTTTTAGTTTTTTAAGATTTTGTTTTTCTTTAAATACTGGATTATTTTTTTTATAATCCAAGGTAGAAACACTCAAATCTTCGTCTATACCACCAAGTCACAAAAATCAACTCATTCAAACAATTTTCTTTATAGCTTGTCTATTGTTTACATCATCAGGTCTTTGTTTTGCAAAAACACTTTCTGCATTATACTGTATTTCTTGATCTTTTGTAAGTTGATTACTATTCATATAATTAGGATCATCAGAAATAACTAGGTTTTCTATGTAGTAGTTTCTTTGCACCTTATCAGGTACGTTTAGATAATCTTTATTTAGTTTTTCAAAATCTAATTGTAAATCCAAAATATACATTTCACTAGGAGATAGTTTCCCAGATTCCAGCATATCAAGAAATTCTTGTTCTGTAATATCTTCTCAATTTATATGGAATGTACATTTTTCATCATTTAATTCTCTTTCCAATGTTGTCCTATATGCTTTTACATCATTTATTTGTTTTATCAAAAATGACCTAAATTCTTCAAGCATAAGCTTTTTAACCAAATCCTCTATATCAGATATTTGATTATTAATTTTTTCAAATTTTTCTTGATAATCATCGTCATCTTGATCCAAAGAGTTTATATGATTCATTAAATTCAAATATCTTTCTTTTTCTTCACTTATTTTTTTTCATATAAGCAAAGCCTTTTCATTATTATTTTTAGATTCAATTTCTTGCATAAATATAGCAAATTGATCTACATTTCCATCTTGATCAACTGTCTCACTATCCTCATCTCATTTTACATCTATAGTAATCACATTATTATAAATCTCTTTTCATCTCTTATCAAAAGCTCTTACTCTAAATGTTTCTTCTCAAACAAAATTAGCACTATATTCCAATTTTCAATCTTCATTAATTTTAATGTTTTCAGAAGATGGCATCACATCCATAGTTGTTCAATTTGGAAAAGATTTTATTGTTATCTCTTGTGAATTATTAAGTTCTAACTCATAATGATCTTCTCATCCATAAATATCATTTCATGTTTCAACCGCAGAAGGTTTATTAACTGTAATTTCTGATCATTGACTTGTTGTGATTATTTCTCAATCACTTCAAACAGTAATTTTTTTATCACTATCAGAATCATTAGATCAGTTTTGTACAGAATTATTATTTCATTCTTCTTCAACAACTTCGTCCTCTTTTGGATGATCTTCTATATACTTTTCTAAAGCATCAAATGTCTCATTTCCAAACTTTCAATCATCTCAATATTTAGGTAAATTTTCATATCCACTATCACCTTTATCTCATCATATTATGTGTTGTAATTCTTTTATTTTTTGTTCTTTCAAGAAATCAATTATATCTTCTTTATCTTCAAAATTACCACTATTAATAAGATTTATAACATCTGTTTTTTGTATCCCATTATAAAAATTAATACTAATTTCTTCATCTCATATTGTTAATACTTCTGTTTCTTCTGTTTCTTCTTTTTGTTGTTGTATTTGTTTTTGAAAAGCTTCCAATTCGACCAAAGTCCTAAAATTCTGCAACTCAAATGTTGTGTCTTTAACTATTTTATTATCGATTTCTGTATTTTTCATATTATCAAGACTCTTATATTCCTCTTTCAACCATTCATTGAAACGATCTTCGATTGTTTGTTTTGTAGCTTGGCCAGAATATTCTTTAATTACATCCGAACTAAAAAAATCTTCTTGAAAAGATTTTTCAATATTTTTATCAAACTCTTGAAAATCAAATTTATCAAGCTCTTGAGAATCAAAACTATCAACATTATCAAGATTTTGTAAGGATTGATCCAATCATTCTTCATTATCAATATTTTTTACATAACCTTCGGCATTTCAAGTCATAATATACCATAAAAAACAATAAAATACTCAACATACCAATATTTTATATAAAAAAACAATACTTGCCAAAAATTATATACTATATAAGTATTTGTTCAACCGTTTTTTATTTATTGTTATATAATATGTGTTTAAATATTAAATCACTTTTTTACAAAAATGGCAAAAAACATATAAATTTAATCTAAATTTTTTGCAAAATTTTAATTTCTAAATAAAATTTAAATACAAAAATTTATTTTAAGAAAAAAATCATGAAAAAACTTAAGAAAAATATTAACAAAACACTTAAAAAAATCATAAAATTCACCAAATGAAATGAATTTACAATTGCACTATCTTTATGATTTATTGCAATTTCAATTGTAACTCTAACTGTCTTTTAAAAAATAAGGTATAAAAGAATATAAAATAGTATTACAGATCAACAAATCTAGACTCAACTCAAGTCTAGGTTTTTTATTTCTCAAAAATAGATTGAAAAAAAAACCTAGATAAATATTACAACTATACTTTTGCTTACGTAGCTCAGCTGGTAGAGCACTCCCATGGTAAGGGAGAGGTCGGCGGTTCAAGCCCGCTCGTAAGCTAATTACAAAAACAACTTTTAACTCTAAACTTGTAACTTTTAACTTTAAACTTTTAACTAATTATGTACACACCTAATCAAGAAATACTAACAAAATACGCAAAAGTTCTAGTAAATTTTGCTCTTCGAAGCTGAAAATGAATAAAAAAATGAGACGTAGTTTTTATATACATTCCCGAATGTGCAAAACCTTTTTTGATACCACTACAAGAAACAATATTAAAATCATGATGACATCCTATAATTAGATATCTACCAGATGGAACAAGTAGAAATTTTTATGAAACAGCATCTATGGAACAAATAGAGTTTATGCCAAAAGAATTAAAAGAATGAGAAATAAAAACTAAAACACACCACATATGAATAATAGCAGAAGCAGACAAACATGAGTTGGATGGTATAGACACTCAAAAAATTATGAATAGAATCAAAGCTAACAAACCTTTTAGAGAAATGTTAGACAAAAAAGAAAGAAATAAAAAGTTTTCTTGGACAATATGTTTATATGGTACTCAAGCTATGGCTGATGAAGTCAATCTTAACTTAGAAGAATATCGAGACCAAATTATTAAGGCTTGTTATCTAGATGAACAAGATCCTGTCAAAAAACGACAAGAAATCAACAATCTTATAATTACTGAAAAAAATAAACTAGACGCCCTCAAAATAGAAAAAGTTCATATAAAATGAGAAGATGTAGATTTACATATAAAAATATGAAAAGATAGATGTCGAAAAGCTGGTAGTGGTTGCAATATTCCTTCTTTCGAGATATTTACTTCCCCAAACTACAAAGAAGTAAATGGTCGAATTAAATTTAATCAACCATTATATAGGTATGGTAGTTTAATAAAATGAATAGAAATAAATTTTGAAAATGGTAAAATATCAAAAGCTAGTGCTAAAGAAAACGACAAACTATTCCAAGAAATGATAAAAATACCATGAATGAATCAATTATGAGAATTTAGTCTTACCGATGCCAGAACATCAAAAATCACAAAATTTATGTGAGAAACACTATATGATGAAAATGTATGATGAAAATATGGAAACACACATATAGCTTTATGAAAAGCTTTCGATGAATGTTATATTTGAGATAAATCCAAATTAGATGATCCTAAATTTAAAAAATCAATATGATTAAACTCCTCTGCAGAACATGTAGATATTATTTCTACTACAAACAGAATAGTCACTGCTACATTGCAAGATTGAACACAAAAAGTCATATATGAAAATTGACAATTCACAATATAATCTTGAAATTAAAAAACAATACACTATAAATAATAACTCAAAATAAAATAAGACATACAAACTTCCAAAAGAAGTTTATCGTCGTTTTATATATTTATCCCGCAGCATTACGGTGGCATATAAGAACTTAGTTCTTTAGAAATTCCTATGTGTCAAAGTAAAGTTATTAGTTTTTTACAAAACTTTTAACTTTTAACTTTTAAATTTTAACTATTACAATGGCAAGTAGAACAAACAAGAGATGAATAGCTGCCAAAAAGGCTCAACAACAAAAACAAGCTAAAAAATTTAAATGACTTAAAAGATTCGAATACCCAAAAAGAAAACTAGACCTAGAAGATGCTAAAGAAATATGAGTAGTTTGAGTATCAAAAAATCCTAAAGGTGGTGAATATCATCGATTTTTGAGATGAAGAAAAGTTTGTCGAGAAACTAGATTAAGAGTTGATCCAGATGGATATAGATATATTAGAACACCATCTTGATGATCAGAAATGGTTCAAATACCAGTTTCTGGTTGGCTTAGAACAAAACTTAAAAAAAACTTAAATAATAAAGCATAAAATAATACACCAATCTCAACAACTCGTAGCAATATCCTCGAAGTATTTTGATGACATACAAATGTTTTATTATACTGAAATTCCTACATATCAAAAAATAGACAAAAACGTTTCATAAAATCAAATTGAAACGTTTTTTTATTTCTACTTGAAATTAAGTCATATTTTTCTATAAAGCTATTCAGCAAATATTTTTTTGACATAAAAAATATAAGTTATGCCGGGGTAGCTCAGTGGTAGAGCAGAGGCCTGAAAAGCCTTGTGTCGGTGGTTCAATCCTGCCTCCCGGCACCATTACAATTAAAGTTAAAAATTAAAAAGCTATTAGTTCAAAGAGATTAAATCACTTTTAACTTTTAACTTTTAACTTTTAACTAATGTGGGCATATAGCTCAGTTGGTTAGAGCGCATCTCTGATAAGGATGAGGTCGGTAGTTCGAGTCTACCTATGCCCACCAATAATTATTATTAAAGTTGTCGGGGATTAGCTCAGATGGCTAGAGTGCTTGGTTTGGGACCAAGAGGTCGCGAGTTCGAGTCCCGCATCCCCGAAGTTAGTAAAAAATCTCTTAACTGTAAATACAATGGTTTCAACCTGAAACTTATTATTTATAGTTTAGTTTCCTACCAAAATGATAGTGCACACCTAAAAATTAAGGTGTATGTATACTCTCATGTTTGGAGAAACAGTATTTTTTTTAAATTTACTATTGAAATTAGAAAAGAGATTTATATACATTTACAGTTCGATAAAAAACAATCACTTATTTTACTTAATTATATTTAAAAATTATGGCTGATAAAGTACACGTAAACGTTGGTACCATAGGTCACGTAGATCATGGTAAAACAACATTAACAGCGGCTATTACAGCTGTTAGTGCTGCAAGAGGATTTGCTAAAATCCAAAATTATGCAGATATTGATAATGCACCAGAAGAAAAAGCAAGATGAATTACTATTAATACTAGACACGTTGAATACGAAACAGAAACAAGACATTACGCTCACATCGATTGTCCAGGACATGCCGATTATGTTAAAAACATGATTGTTGGTGCTGCACAAATGGATTGAGCTATATTAGTAGTAGCAGGTACAGATGGACCAATGCCTCAAACAAGAGAACATATCTTGTTGGCTCACCAAGTAAATGTACCAAAAGTTGTTGTATTTTTGAACAAATGCGACATGGTAGATGATCCAGATATGTTGGATCTTGTAGAAGAAGAAATTAGAGATTTATTAAACCAAAATGAGTTTGATGGAGACAACACTCCTATCATTAGAGGTTCTGCTCTAAAAGCTACAGAAGACCCTTCAAACGAAGAACACTCTAAACCTATTGTAGATTTGTTGGCGGCATTAGATGATTATATTCCTATACCAGAAAGAGATACTGACAAAGATTTCTTAATGCCAGTAGAGGATGTTTTTTCTATCAAAGGAAGAGGTACTGTTGCTACAGGTAGAATAGAAAGAGGTGTTATTAATTTAAATGATGAAGTAGAGTTGTTAGGTTTGGGTAAAGACGCCAAAAAAACAGCAATAACATGAGTTGAAATGTTTCACAAGTCTTTTGATAAAGCTGAGGCTGGTATGAATGTTGGATTATTATTGAGATGAGTTGATAAAGAAGAAATAGAAAGATGACAAGTATTGTGTAAACCAGGTACAGTAAAAACAAATAATAAATTTGAAGCTGAAGTATATGTATTAAAAAAAGAAGAAGGTTGAAGACACACTCCTTTTATGTCTGGATATAGACCACAATTCTTTCTTAGAACTACAGATGTAACTGGTTCAATCACATTAAAATCAGGTACAGAGATGATTATGCCTTGAGATAATGCAAAAATAGATGTTGAATTAATTTATCCTGTTGCTATGGAGGAAGGATTAAGATTTGCTATTAGAGAAGGAGGTAGAACTGTTGGAGCTTGAGTTATTACAAAAATCAACTAATTTTAAATTTAAATAAAGTTTGTTCTTATGGCTACAAAAAAAGACTTAAAACCAAAATTAAGAATTAAATTAAAAAGTTACGATGTTAAAATGCTTGAATCTTCAGTAAGTAAGGTTGTTGGACTATTACTGAAATCTTGAGCAGAAATAAAATGACCAATTCCTCTGCCAAAAAAGAGGAAACTTTATACTGTATTAAGATCAAACTTTAAATTTAAAGATTCTAGAGAACAGTTTGAAAGAATGACTTATTCTAGAATGATTGATGTAACAGAAACAGGACCAAAGACAATGGAAAACTTACAAAATTTATCTATACCTGTAGGTGTACTAGTTGATATAAAGGTATTTTAAATATAATTATATTAAATAGATTATAATGCTATAAATTGCATTATAAAATACTTTCTTAAACTAACTAATACACCTTCCTTTTAATTAATGAATAAAATATATAGTAATGAATAAGGCTTGAATAATTGTTACTAAAAAAGAAATGACAAGAGTTTGGGAGAATTGAAAAATGATCCCAGCAACCATAGTAAAAATACTTCCCCAAGAAGTAATAAGATTTAAGAAAAAAGAAACAGATGGTTATGATGCTGTTGTTGTTTGAGTAAACAAAAAAGAACTTAAAAAGGAAAAATGAAACAAGATAAAATATTCTATGACAACTGAATTTAAAAACATAGACGAAGCTTTTTCTAATGATTATAAATCATGAACTGCTATAGACATTAATTTATTGGAAGGTGTTGATTTGGTTAGTTTGAAATGAACATCTAAAGGTAAGGGGTTTCAATGAGTTATGAAAAGATTTCATGCAAAATGATGACCAAAAACACACTGATCAAAATTTCATAGACAAGTTTGATCTTTGTGAAATAGAAAGCCTAGAAGAGTACAAAAATGACATCCACATGCTGGTAGGATGTGATGAGAACAAACTACGTTAAAAAACATAAAAATATTAAACAAATTAACACAAAACAACGAACAATTATTATTATTAAAGTGATCTATACCATGATCATACAATGAATACATAAAAATATTCTCTTAAAACTTTATTTGTGTAGATATACCAAAAAATGTGATATACTATAGATATATATGATAAAACATGAAAAGTTGTCTCTAATTTAAAATTAAATGACAAAATCTTTTCTGATGACAAAATAAACCAAAACATAATACATGAATATTATTTGCTACAAACAAGTAATTCTCGCAATTCAATAGCTCATACGAAAAACAGAGGAGAAGTTGCTGGATCTGGTAAAAAATTATATAGACAAAAAGGTACTGGTAATGCAAGAGTTTGAGACAGGAGATCTCCTATAAGAGTTGGTTGAGGTATTGCTTTTTGACCTAGAAAAGAAAGAAACTACACAAAAAACATGAACAAAAAAACAAGATGATTTGCGCTAAATAGCTTATTAACTTTAAAAGCAAAAGATAAAAACATATTGGGTCTAAAAGATTTTAATCTTAAAGAACCAAAAACAAAAACAGCTTCAGATATTCTTTTAAAAATAGGAATAAATGAAGAAAAGATATTATTCGTATTAAACGAAAAAAATATCAATTTAATAAAGTCATTTAGAAACTTAAATAATGTAAAATATTTATTGGCTGATTATTTAAATCCAAAAGATTTAATGGAATATGATAAGGTACTATTCTTAGAATCAGCTTTAAATAAAATAAACACAAAGTAAGGTTGATATGTGATTATAATAAACAAATTAACCTTTCACCTTTAACTTTACACTTTTAAATAGGCGATGACATATAAAGCAAAATTACAAAGAAGAGCAATAAAAAACAAAGAAACGAAAGCTTTAAAAAAGTTTTCTCCATATGATATAATTTTTGGTCCTACTGTAACAGAAAAAACTTATAAACTACAAGAAGATAGCAATAAGTATTTCTTTAAAGTACACAAAGATTCAAACAAAAATGATATAAAGGAAGCTATAAAATATATTTATAATGTTACTCCAATTAAAGTAAATATAGTTAATGTGGTTTTTAAGTGAAGAATGCAAAGAAAATTAGTTAGAAAATCACATAAAAAAGCGATAATTACACTTAATAAAAAAGATAAAATAGAAATATGATTATAAAAAATATATTAGGAATTAAATTTAGAAATAGTTTAAATACACAAATTATTATACGAAATTTAAATTAAAAACTTTATAACTTTTAACTAAACTAAGAATGGCTGTAAAGACTTATAAACCATATACCCCATCAAGAAGATTTATGGTGTGATACGACTTCAGTGATCTTACTACTAAAAAACCTGAAAAATCATTAACCAAATTTTTGGGTAAAACTGGTGGTAGAAACAATCAATGAAGAATCACATCTAGATTCAAGGGATGATGACATAAAAGATTATATAGAATAATAGATTTTAGGTGATATGATAAAGTTGATATACCAGCTAAAGTTGCTTCTATAGAATACGATCCTTATAGAACATGTAGAATTGCTCTACTAAATTATGTTGATTGAGAAAAAAGATATGTATTAGCGTGGAAATGAATAAAAGTATGAGAAACTGTTATGTCATGAGAAAAGTCTGAAATAAAAGCCTGAAATAGAAAACAATTAAAAAACATACCAGAATGAATGAATATATTTAATTTAGAAACTACACCAATAACAAAGTGAAAATTAATTAAATCTGCTGGTAATTATGCTACTATAGCATGAAAAGATGATGCTCAATGAGTTGTTTTCATAAAACTTCCATCATGAGAAGTTAGAAAATTTAATGAAAATTGTCGAGCTACAATTGGTGAGGTTGGTAATGAACAACACAAACATATAGTTATAGGAAAAGCATGAAGAAATAGACGAAAATGAAAAAAACCTAAAGTTCTTTGAATAAACATGAATCCGGTTGATCATCCACATGGTTGATGAGAGGCCCACTCTGATCTTGGACAAAAAAGATGACCAAAATCATTTAGTGGAAAATTGGTTACTCCTTGAATCAAGACAAGAAAAAAGAATAAGTGGTCTAACAAATTTATTGTATCAAAAAGAACAAAATAATAATTATGTATATACCTTAAAACGGTGTTTTAAATTATAAATAAAAGTCGTAATGGCTAGATCTCTAAAAAAATGATTCTACGTTAATGAAAAACTTCTGATAAAAGTAAAAAAAATGTCAGAAAGTTGAGATAAAAAAGTTTTAAAAGTTTGGGATAGGGCTTGTCACATTGTTCCTGATATGATATGATTCACATTTGCTGTGCACAACGGAAAACAATTCGTAAGTGTATATGTAACAGAAGATATGATCTGACATAGATTAGGAGAATTTGTACCTACTAGAACATTTAGAGGACATCCTTTCTAAATTTATTATTATTAATTTTAATATCTTAAAATTCCAGATTATGAATAACGGAAATATGACAGCAACGTTAAAATATGCTATAGTATCTGATAAAAAAATGTTGTTAATATCTAAGCTTGTAAAAGGTAAAAAAGTACAAGAAGCACTAGATATTTTAGAATATACTCCAAAAAAATCAGCAAAAATATTAGCAAAAGTAGTTAAGTCTGCGGCTGCAAACGCTGTTACAAATGAAAAAAAATCTTTAGGAGATCTATACATAAAAAATATAGAAGTTGGTAAATGACCAAAACTAAAAAGAATTAGATTCACTTCTAGATCTAGAATAAGTCATTATCAAAAATATAGATGCTATGTGAAAGTTGTTTTAAATACTAAGTAATTAATTTAATGTGACAAAAAGTAAATCCTATATGAATGAGAGTTGGATTAATGAAATCACGACCATCTGAATGGTTTGCAAGAAATAAGCTTCAGTGAGCTGACTTTTTTGTTGAAGATATTAAAATTAGAAACTTTATGGAGAAAAAATATCCTCAAACAGGTATTTCTAAAATAATAATAAGAAAAACAGCTAAAGAAGCTGAGTTGATCATATTCACAAGTAAAGTTGGTGTTTTGATGTGAAAACAATGAGCAAATGTAAAAAAAATAGAAAAAGAATTAGAAAAAAACTTTAAAAAATCTTTTAAGGTTACAATAAAAGAAGTTAAAGTACCAGAATATTCTGCAAAAATAATGGCTGAATTTATTGCTAACCAATTAGAAAACAGAATGCCATATAGAAAAGTAGCCAAAAATGTACTTCAAAAAGTAATACAAAAGTGAGCTACTTGAATAAAAATACAAATTGGTTGAAGGTTAAATGGTGCTGAAATCGCAAGAACTGAAAAGTTTATTGATGGTAGAGTTTCTTTGCAAACATTTAGATCAGATATAGACTATCATTACCTTCAGGCTAATACCAAATATTGAGTATTGTGAGTTAAGGTTTGGATAGAAAAAGGTACTTTGTACAACAAAAAAAAGAAAGCAGTTAAAAAAACTATTAAACTATAATAAAATCTCATTTATTTAAATGAAACTATTAAAAAATGTTATTAACACCAAAAAGACGAAAACATAGAAAACAAATGATACCAAATTTAAAAGGTAAAAGTACTAGAGGAAGTACTGTTGCATTTTGAGATTTTTGATTAAAAGCTACTACTAGTGAATATGTTTCAAATAGACAGTTGGAATCAGCTAGAAAGGTAATAGTTAGGCATACAAGAAAAATTTGAAAAATTTGGTTTAGAGTTTTCCCTGATACTCCATTTACAAAAATGTGATTGGAGATGCCAATGTGAAAAGGTAAATGAGATGTAGATATATATAAAGCACCTGTAAGAAAATGAAAAATAATACTTGAATTAAGTTGATTAGATAGAGAAAAGGCTATAGAAGTATTAAATAGTGCATCTAAAAAGTTACCAATAAAAACAAGGGTAGTAGAAAAAGGAGAAATACAATAAAAAATAAACATTTGTATTAAATAAACATTTATATTAAAAAATATTAAAATGAAAGGTAAAGGAGCTTATATGAAAAAAATACAAGAAAAAACAATTAAAGATCTTGTAGCAGAAAGAAAAAAAATGAAAAAAGAATTATATAATTTAAGGGCTAAAAACTCTATTAGAGGTTTAAAAGAAACTCATAAAATTTGAGAAATTAAAATAAAAATAGCAAGAATAAATACAGTTTTAAAATCTAAAATAATAGAGAACTATGGCAATAATATGAAATAAAAGCATAAAAGAACTTACATGAGAAGTTATAAGCGATAAAATTCAAAAAACTCGCACAGTACTAGTAAAGTCTGTTAGAATGCATCCTATATATAAAAAAAGATTTGTAGTATCTAAAAAATATTATATTCATGATGAAAAAAACGAATCAAAAGTTTGAGACAAAGTAAAATTCAGAGAATGTAAACCAATAAGCAAATCAAAAAAACGAAAATTAATAGAAATATTAAAATAAAAAATCTTTAAAGCATTTTATAGTTTAAATTAATTTAAATGTTAAAAAATGAATCTGTAGTTGTTGTTGCAGACAATACGTGAGCTAAAAAAGCAAAAATAATAAGAATTTTAAAAGGTTCTACTGGTAAAACCGCAACAGTATGAGATAAGGTTGTTGTTGCTGTAAAAAGTGCAATGCCAAATGGTAGTGTAAAAAAATGACAAGTAACACAAGCTATAGTTGTTAGAGTAAAAAAAGAAATACCTAGAAAAGATGGTACATATATTAGATTTGGAGATAATGCAGTTATATTATTAACCAAAAATGACAAATGAGAAATGAGTCCAATAGGTAAAAGAATATTTGGACCAGTTGCAAGAGAATTAAGAGAATTATGATACAGAAACATAACAAATATGGCTGAAGAAGTATTATAATATTTATATTTTTAGCGTTTTAAGTTTTAAGCTTAATATTATGAAAAAATTAAGAACATGAGATCCTGTAATAGTTATATCTTGAAAAAATAAATGAAAAATATCTAATATCGAAAAAATCGATGGTGATTTAGTTGTTGTTAAAGATGTAAATGTTGTAAAAAAGGCTGTAAAGTGACAATGATTTGTAAAAAAAACATTGCCAATACATATATCAAATATAATGTATTATCTTTCAAAAGACAAAAAATCATCTAAAATAAAAATAGAAACAACAAAAGATGGAAAAAAAATTAGAAAAACTAAAAAATGAAATATAGAAGTAAAATAAACTTTAAACTTTATAACTTTAAATTAAAGCGTAATGGCTAAAGATTATACTAAAGGGCTTCAAAAAAAGCTAAAAATAACAAACATAAATGCTGTACCAAAAATAGATTCTGTAATAATAACTATGGGTATAGGATCTATGGTTACTAGAAAGTGACATAAAGATTTTGAAGAATTTGAAAAAAATTTAATAAAAATCACTGGACAAAAACCACGTTTAATAAAGTCTAAACAATCTATATCAAACTTTAAATTAAGGGAGGGTATGCCAGTTATGTTGCAAACAACAATAAGAAAAACTAAAGCTATAGATTTTCTAGATAGGTTTTATAAATTAGTATTACCTAGAATAAGAGATTTTGAGGGTATAAAACCTAAAAGCTTTGATAAACAATGAAACTTAAATATGGGAATAAATAATTACAATATATTTCCTGAATTATGAATAGATGATGTTACTATACCTATGTGAATAGGTATTACTATAGTAACCACAACAAATAAAAAAGAAGAATCACAATCACTATTGGAAGAAATTGGATTTGTGTTTAAATAAAATTTACTTATTTAATTAATCTTAATGGCAAGAGAGGCTTTAAAAGCAAAACAATGGAAATTATATGAACAAAAATTCATTCAAAAAAAAGAAATGAAGTGAGTTAAATATTACAATAGATGTAGGCTTTGTGGTAGATCTAGATGATTTATCAGAGACTTTTGAGTTTGTAGAGTATGTCTAAGAAAATATGCAAGAGAATGAAAAATTATGTGACTTAGAAAAGCAAGTTGGTAAGCACATATTTATATTTCCGTATGTAGAACTTTTATTTTGTGAATCAAATTAAATTATGAGTTATGTAAATGCGCCTGTTCATGATCTATTAATTAGAATCAAGAATGCATACATGGCAAGAAAAACAAATCTAGAATGAATAACTTTTTCAAATTTTAAAACAAATGTTTTAGACTTATTGAAAAAATATAAATTTATAAAAGATTTTGAGGTTGTAGAAAAAAACAACAAAAAAAGTATAAAAATATCATTAAAAACTGTAGAAAATCCAGTAAATGATATTCCAGAAATTAAATTCTATTCAAAACCATCAAGACCTTGGTATGTTAGTTATAAAAATCTTCGTGTTGTTGCTGGTTGAAGAGGTATTGGTATAATATCTACTAATCAATGATTGATGGCTTCTCATGAAGCAAAACAAAAAAAATTGTGATGAGAATTAATTGCAGAAATATACTAGTAAAAAGCGTGTCAAGTTAAAGGCTAAAAAAACTTGATAACTTGAAAACTTTGAACTTTAAAACTTTAAACTTAAACATTATGTCTAAAATTTGAAAAAAACCAATCACTGTCCCAGAAGGAGTGGAGGTAACAATAGAAAAATGATTGGTAAAAATAAAATGACCAAAGTGAGAATTATCTCAAAAATTTCTTGATTGTGTTAATATTAAAAAAGAAGAAAATACTATAATAACATCTATAAAAGATGAAGAAGATAGAAAATTCCGAGGTTTAACAAGAAGTTTGATATCAAACATGATTGAATGAGTTACAAATGGTTATGAAAAAAAACTAATGATAATGTGAGTTTGATATTGAGCACAAATACAAGGTACAAATTTAGTTTTATCTTTATGATTGTCTCATAAAATTAATTATGAAATACCTCAGTGAATAACAATAAAAACAGAACAAGATCCAAAAGGAAATACCATACTAACACTAAATGGTATAGATAAACAATTTTTATGAGAAGTTACAGCAAAAATAAAAAGTTATAAAAAACCAGAACCTTATAAATGAAAAGGTATTAGATATATTGATGAGGTTATAAAATTAAAGGCAGGTAAATCTGCTAAATAATTTAGTTATTTTGTACATTTTAAACTATAATTTTAAAAATTATGTCTCACTTAGCACACAAATTAAAAGAAAAGCTTATGAAATATTGAAGAAGAAAAAATAGAGTAAATAAAAAAATTAAATCAAGAAAACCTGAGGTTAGATTAATTATAAATAAATCAAATTTATACATAAGCGCTCAAGTTGTAGATAAGAATGGAAATGTTCTTGCACTAATTACTGATAAAAAATCAAAGGGAAAAACAAAAAGTGACAGAGCTTTTGCTGCAGGAGAAGAACTAGCCAAGACTATTAAAACCAAAAAAATATCAGAATTAGTTTTTGATAGAAATTGATATTTATATCATGGGAGAATAAAGGCATTTGCAGAATGACTTAGAAAATGAGGTATTAAACTATAATAAATAAAAAATATTTACTTATGTAATAATCATTTAATGAGAGGAGGAAAAGATAGAACAAAAAAAGAGTTCGAAGAGCTACTTTTAGAAGTCAGAAGAGTAACAAGAGTTACTACATGAGGTAGAAGAATGTCTTTTAGGGCTACTGTTTTAGTTTGAAATAAAAAATGAAAAATCTGACTAGGTTTATCTAAATGACCAGATGTTTCTACAGCAGTTAAAAAAGCATCAAACGAAGCTTATAAAAATATGTTTGTGGTACCTATAGCAAGAGGTAAAACTGTTCCATATGCTATAGTAAACAAATATAAGGCATGTAGTGTAAAAATATTGCCAGCTACACAAGGTACATGACTTAAAGCTTGATCTTCTGTAAGATCAGTTTTAGATCTGGCATGATACGAAAACATATTATCAAAAATTATGTGATCTAACAACAAATTAAATAATGCTTTAGCTACAATTATGGCTTTAGCAAAATATAAACACGCCGATTACTTTACTTCTCTAAAAACTGATGAAAAAAAAGTAGAAACTAAAGAAACAAAAAAGGAGGTAAAAAAAGAAGAAGTAAAAAAAGAAGCGAATAAGAAATCTACAGACAAAAAACCAGCTACTAAAAAAGAAACAACTAAAAAACCTGCAGTTAAGAAAACAGCTGCTAAAAAAGAAACAGTTAAGAAAACTACAAAAAAATAGTATTTTTACATAAAAAATGAAAAAAATGAAAATACATGAACTAAAAAGAAGTACATGACTAAAAACCAAGGCCAGAAGACTTGGAAGATGAAATGCTACTAAATGAAATACATCTGGTAAAGGTCACAAATGACAAAAAGCTAGAAGTGGATATTCTTCTAAACCTTTTTTTGAAGGTTGACAAACTTCTGTTGTTCAAAGATTACCAAAAATGAGATGATTTAAAAGACACAATAAATTAATAAATGATTATATTACAATAAACTTAGGTAATCTAGAAAAAGATGAGAGAATATCAAAGGACATGGAAATTACAAAATTTAAACTAAAAGAACTTTGATATATTAAAAAGGAATCTATACTAATAAAAATATTATGAAATGGTGATTTTTCTAAAAAATTAAAATTTACAGGTATAGAAAAATTTTCAAAAACAGCTCAAGAAAAAATTGAAAAATCTGGCGCTAAAATAAATTAATTGTTTTAAGAATAAAAATCTATTATGCATAAATTACAAAAAAAACTAAAAACAATTGTAGAAAACAAATGACTTATGAAAAAAATCATATTTACTTTAGTAATTTTAGCTGTATATAGATTACTAATACATATTCCAGTTCCATTTGTAGATATACATGCACTTATGTGACAAATATGAACCACAGATTCGGGTGGACTGTGATATTTTGTAATGATGTTATGATGATCATTAGAAAATTTTTCTCTTATAGCAATTGGTTTAGCTCCGTTTATTAATGCATCAATTATAATGCAATTATTAGGTTCTGTTGTACCAAAATTAGAGGAATTATCAGAACAATGAGAAGCATGACAACAAAAAATACAACAGTACACAAGATATCTTACTGTTCCTTTAGCATTTCTTCAATGAATTGGAATGGTTTTTTTTATAAATTATTTACTATGAGGTAATGTTATAGATACATCTATTACTACTCTATTGTTATCAGCAATAGCAATGACTGTTTGATGAGTTTTATTGATGCGACTATGAGAATTAATTACAGAAAAGTGAGTTTCAAATGGTATATCTATATTGATATTTTCATCTATAGTAGCGTGAATTACCCAAAGTGTATATGGAAATCTATCTGGTACAAGTAACTTATTGTGAATGTTCATTTTTATGATTCTATTGATACTAGTTCTTATAGTGCTTTCTATCTTTATACTTAAATCAACTAAAGAACTACCTATTATATATGCTAGAAAGGGTAAGGTACAAGAAAGTTCCATATTACCATTACCAATGAATCCAGTAGGTATGATACCTATTATATTTGCTATAGCATTTGTATCTTTCCCTTATCTATTATCTAAAATGATAGTACAATTTCAACCGATGAATACAAAGCTTGTATGATTTGCAAATCGAGTAGAAGCAAATTTAAATATATATTCTCAACAACCTGGTACATTAGCAATAATATTTTATTTTATACTTATAATTGCATTTACATTCTTCTATACTCTTATAGTATTTAGTCCTGATAAAATGGCTGACAACATACAAAAAAGAGGTGGTTTTGTTCCTGGTATAAGACCATGAAAAGAAACATCAAAATACATAAATAAAATATTAATGCACTTATGTCTACGATGAGGTATGTGACTAGCTTTCATATGAATATATAGTTATGTATTAAATTATATACCATTTATACAAAATTTGGTACAAAGCTTGTGATCATTACCAGTTGTTGTTACTTGATCTTGAGTAATTATTATTGTATGAGTAGTACAAGATGTAATTAGCAAAGTTGAAACTGAATTAATTATGCAAAAATATGAAAAATATGATTCAGATACTGTAAATAAATCACTTAGAGATTTATAATAAATAATATCAAATAATCATAAAATAAAACATGCAAACTTCCAAAATATGTCAAAAAAGATAGCAAAAGCTATCTTTTTTTGATTAAAGTGAACTACTACCGCACCGATAAAAAACACAAGCTTAAGGTTGGTTTTTAACACATTAACAACTGAAATTAAAGACAAAATATAAACAAACACCCAATTTTATCTTAAACTTATTTTTAAAACAAGTTAAAAAATATAAAACAAAAATATGGTGTTTAGTCTAAAATATAATAAAAAAACCTTTAATTATTTTTGAAACCAAAAGAAAAATAACTGTCTCCAGTTATTTTTCACCCTACGTTTGTTAGTTCGTTTGATTGTGGTATTTAAACTTACTAACTTAATATAGAAAAGAGTATTTAAACATCTTTTCAATAACAAATATATTATTTTAACTTTTCATTTCAAGTAGTTTTTTTATTTTCTTATATAAGAAGAATCTTATAATAACAGTCTTAAACTAGCTTAATTTATAATGCTAAATAAAACGACTTGACTTATATACATTTTAAATAAAACATTTTAATCAAATAATGCTTTATTTCAGTTTATTACAGGTATCATTCATGCAAAAAGTCAGTAATTATCGGCTCTTTGCATCATTAACATTACTCGACCTCTAAGTTCAAGCTTATCTGGCCAATCATCATGAATCATAGTCATTACACCATAATCTTTTAATGCATTAAGATGATTTTTATACCAATAATCACTATCTTTATATACTGAAGATTCATTTTTTACATTATATTCATCGCCAAATAACAATCTCGAAAACACAGTACCAAATTGTGCTCTAGTAACATATTCTTCTGAATAAAAAGAATCTTTTGGGGTAACTCCATCAGCATGCATTCACATAAGATTAAGTTCACAAGCTGTTTTAATAAATCATTTAAGCTCTTCTGTGTCTCATTGAATATCATCAAAATCTTCACAACCCGCCTTACCAAACTCAGGCTCTTTTCACAAAACATTAAGTGCGAATTCAGAAATCATCTTAGCAAAATGATTTCTATGCAAATAACCATCTAAATTAGCATCTTCTATAGGACACATAGTTGTTATTCCATACATATATGAATATAAATACGCTCACTTTAACTCACTAGAATAATTTGAATTGTTGATGTTACACAATCATGGACTACTATGAGTACCACAAGTTCAATCATAATAACTAGGCGAATTATCTCAATCAGGACAATCATCCCTTGGAACAACAGATCATCATCCTCCACCTCATCATCATGAAGTTGTAGTTTTTTGTAAAACTAATATATTACCAGACAATATAGCAGTCACATCTGATCAATTTATTACCAATTCAGTCAAATCGGTAAATCACAACAAAATACCAGTATTATTTTGTCATTCATATATAGACAATCAATCATCTTGTGTATTACAATCCACATAACCAGTAACTCCTCATAATCATGTAATATAAGGATTGTTACCTCATGAAACATAAAGACCAGTATTTATGTAATAATATCTTGTAATTTCATCTCATGTTTGTAATTGAGAATCACAACATCCTAATTCACCACAATCAGGTCTTGTAATAAAAATCCATGAAGTGTTTCTACTGTTTCACTCTAAATCAGATCAATAAACATCAGCTTTTATAGTACCTGATGTAGGAAAATCATGATGAAATATTTCTACATGATAATCAGAATAATTTGCCGATCAAGATATTCCTGACAAAAGCAGTTCAATTCAACTATATATTCAATAAAAATCATTATCCAGTCAACTCAATATCACAATTATACTACCACTATCTACACCAGCCCAATCATCACTAATATCAAAAGTTATTTTTTCATCCAAGACTACAAACTGCTCATTTGAAGCAGGACTAATATTATCTATATTTGGGTTCTGAGGATGATTAAATGAAATAGATTGACTGCGACTATATCATAAACGATCCTCAATATAATAAGTAATATCTATTCTTTGTTCTACACCAAAATTGAATAATTGTCATGATGTAGCGATTATATTATAATCTCTATCTTTATATTGCCAAGTTTTAGGTCATATCACAGACCATGAAAAATCAGAAATTTCATCTAAAACTATGCTTGTACCATTTCAAGCTATAGTAACTTCAATAGTTCAACTATTTATACCATATTGATTATTTATTCATCCAGGATTGACAACCCAATTTCAAACAGAATTAAACACGTATGGGACATTAACACTTCCAACACTATCCTGTAAATTAATACTAAGTCATTGATTAGTAACTTTTGTAGATCAATTAATATAAATATTATCATCTATTTGAGGACTGTTAGTATCATCAACACAAGGTTCTTGTAATACTGATATAGTAGTTGTAGTCCTTGGATTTTGATCAGCTGAATTTATTATCTCAGATCACTGATAGCTCAATGTTGTTTCTATCGTACTAGATCCTGATATATAATCCATTCAAAAATCAACATTGTATGAGCTTCATGAATAATCAGGAATGAAATATATGGTTCAATATCATAAATCTCACTGTACTGTTGCCGTAACATCAGATTGATTATAACGTTCTGCTTCCAGTATGGTATTGGAAGATCATACTTTCCACTTAGGGAATCATGAGACCCAATCAGGGAAAGACAATGTTGTGGTTTCTACCAAAACATCTTCTGCATTATCACTATAATTTATTTTAGTATCATCCAAAACAAGATGAAAAATTCCTGCTCAAGCCACATCAGATTCCGTATTAAATCTTACATCAATCTTTTCACTACATCATTGTTGATATCCATTAAATCAAACAATATGAGAATCAGAAAAATAATAATATTGAGCATAGCCAATAGAAAACAAACATAGTATAACTATAAATCAAAATATTAACTTTTTTTTCATTTTTTTATTCTAAACAGAATTATCATAATTATTAAAACAACTATTCACAATCATACCAAAAAAGTTGTACTCGTAAAAAATCACACAATTTTTTGTATTTTTCATTTTTTTTCAAACTCATTTGCCAAATCATTTATAGCTTTATCATAATCCTTTCAAGCCAAACCTCATTCAATATTATTTACCTCATGAACACATGACTCTCAATTAAATGTATATACTCAATTATTAACCTCTTTCAAAGTGTCTATACCTCATTTTATACTAAGATTAGTATCTGATGTATCCCCTTGTCATTTAAAATAAAATCTTATGTATCAATCATTGTTCACCTCGTTAGACTTAAGATATATTGTTCAGATAATTCATTCTCATTGAAATAGATTATCTGGATTTGAAAATGCTCATAAAGAAATCACACCATTTTCTGATACTTTAGGAGGAAGCGAATACTCAAAAGCATCACCAGGAACAAAATCTACAAACTCCATAGACGTATCAAGCATAACATCTGTTCACATAACTTGATCCGCCATAGTAGATGCAATTATATCAAATTCTAGCACACAATTTTTACCAAAATCTCATTGATCAGGAGATATATATAATTCTGATGCTAACAACATACCAAAAGAAAATCATATAGCCAACAAAGAAATAAATAATTTTTTCATTTTTATAAGTTTATTTATATAAATTTATTAATTAACTGTAATCACTCAATTATCATAAGTAAAATCTGCTCAAGTAATATATAACACATTTCATGTATATGTATTACCATTTATAGGAGTTGTACCATCTCTATCATATATTGTTATAGATCAAGTCAATTCAGCTCATGATCGAGAAGAACCACACATCAATATATTATCATTTGTTCATGTTAAATATGGATAAGGTGAATTAGGATTTGTTCATGTAACAATCAACAACTCTCAAGTAAATGGATAAACTCCCGTACTTAATCATCACATGATATACACATCCAATATTTCATTACATCCATAAAAATTACAACTTGGTCTTGTAGTAAAATCCCAAGAACCATTAACAGAATTTCAAACCAAATCTGATACGAATCACGAAATGGTTATTGTTTTGTTTTCTGGAAAATCCCATTTTGGAACTAAAGAAACCTGATACCCTCATTCATTACCTGTACCTTCAAATCCATTATTTAAAACAAAGGTAAGATCAGAACCAGAATAAATATAACCCGTCATCAGTTGAGTTCCTCCAGACATTATAGTAGGTATTTCAATTTTAATGCTTCATGTGTCTACACCAGCCCAAGCATCAGAAGTATTAAATACCAGTGGGGATAAACTTGTACTTTGAAAAGTAGCTCCATCTATAGGGTTAACCATAGAAATCGTTGGGTTAGTTGGAGTATTAAATGTAAATGTTTCTGTCATCAAGTGAATATCAGAAGAGTAATTTGGATTATCATACCCTGTAACAGTAATTGTTACTTGTTGCTCTACTTCAAAAGAATTAGAGTTTGAAAAATCAATCCAATATCATCTATCTTCACTATCCCAAGTATATTCATTAGGAGTAAGGTTACCTGTATATGCGGTAGTAGTAATAGGAGGATATTCAATAGTACCACCATTTGCTGCATTATCAATTTTAACATTCAGTGTAGAACTATCTACTCCATACTGATTATCCACGTCACTTGGCACAGGAACATAATTTGCTAAGGTTTTTGTTAGTCATTGATACCAATAATGACCATTTGTATTTATCCAATCCAATACCAATATACTAATATTTTGTATACCTGTCAACCTACCCCCTTCAATTGCCATTGGAGAATATTGATCTAATCAAGCTCAAGCTTTAATCACAGGAGCTTGTCAATCATCAAAACAAGGATAAGCTTCAAAATTATAAGTAGCATTAGTAATTTCAGTCAATGTATCTCCAGGTGTTTCTGTAGATGTAATCGTAAGACCATCATCTGTATCTTCTGTATTAAACACCAATACTGCATCTCAATTATCATCCACAAAATTTAACTCTGTAAACAAAGCAGTAACGCTAGGCACAGTATTAAGTATGAAATTAGCAGCAAATATATCTCAATTACCACCATTTACATTTCATCATGCAGCTTTATACAAATCACCCTCTATATAACCTGTAGGCATTGTACTAAAAAAAGAATTTATAGAATCATGACTTATAGAAACCTCAGATTCATCAAATTTAATTACAGACGAAAATGTGTTGTAATCATAAGAACCATTATTAACAAGATTTATAGAAACTCATGTAGGACAGTGATATTTCAAACTTGTTCAAGATCATGGTGTCAATTCAAATTCATCTGCCACAAGTATCCCGACAACAAACAAACTTGCAAATAACACAGTTAAAACTTTTCTAAACATTTAAAATAATAAATAAATAAAACCTATATTTGAATTTTATTACCAACCAAATCATCAAAACTCTTCTTGACTCTGTAAATATGGACCTTCTAATCATATATTTGTAATAATTACTCATATATCAGCCATATTTACTTTTGTATCTCCATTCAAATTACACTTATGATATTGATCAACTGTTCAATTATTATAATCACATTCATCTGTCACAATCATCGTTATATCGTTTACATTTATTTTCCCGTCATAAACTCAAACCATATTTCTCAAATCTCATGCCACTTGATAACGATAACCATCATCCAAAGATTGTGAATATTGTTTTGTACTATACAAATTAGTTCATGTTGTAAAATCAAAAAATTGTTCTTGTCATCATGTAATATAAA
The DNA here is from genome assembly GCA_035269265.1 of Candidatus Absconditabacterales bacterium. GTDB lineage: Bacteria > Patescibacteriota > Gracilibacteria > Absconditabacterales > Absconditicoccaceae > JALOAF01. The sequence goes on along the minus strand of DATFJH010000030.1, from coordinate 2,890 downwards.
CACCACTAATATATGATGCTAAGTGTCACTGTCATTTATATACTATATAATATGTATCAGAAACCACATCATAAACAATATCTCAAGATCCAGTTGTATCTGTACCTAAATAACCACTATGAACTACCGTTCATGTATCACTTGTAGAATAAAACAAAACTTTTCATGTGTTTCATTTATTAGATGAACTAGAACGATCTGACGGCCACACTTTAAATGTAAATTGACCATACTTCAAAATCAATGCAGTTTGACCATTTGTTCCAGTAAATACTACACTATAATTATCTCATGAAAATACTAATTCACTTCACTCAAAAAAAGATATAAAAGAAGAAGTAAAATCTTCATGACCAGAATATATATCTAATCATACTCATGTAATATTGTTACATTGAATATATCCAGTATATTCTCAAGAAATCCAATCTAAATAAGCATTAATTCCACCTGATATATATAAGTTAGAATTTGGATATGTAAACTGTGTACCAACATCTCACGTTTGTAATATGATTGGTTCACAACAAGCCATATCATCACAGCTTGGTCTAGTAATAAAGCTCCAAACATCTTGTACTAAATTTCATTTTAAATCTTCACCATAAACAGTTACTTGAAGCTCTCCAGTAGCAGGAAAATCAACCGGATTGACAACAGTTACATCATATCATCAAGAATTACCCAATCATTCAGAACCATGATTTAACACAAAACTCAAATCTGTACCACTATATATATAATTATATCCACTAGCAGCATTATTAATCCCACTCACAGCTACTGTAATTGTTCCCGTATCTACACCAGCCCAAAAATCATTTATTGAAAATGAGATTATATCATTTAACACAACATAAATAGCTCCATTATTTGGATATAAATTAGAAATTATTGGAGATTCTGGCGCATTAAATTCATGATGCAATGTTGAGGTATTCCCCACACGATCATCGACAGAAATATCAACCTCAATCAAGTTTTCTACTCCAAAATCGAACAACGAACCTGTTGTTATTTGATAATCTCTATCTTTATCTTGCCGTGTTTTGTTGGTTGGAGATCGATTAAAATCAGAAATTTGATTTAATACTAAATTATTAGAATTTCATGAAACCGTAACAGACACAGTACCACTATCTACACCATATTGATTATTTATTCACCAAATATTTCCACCAATATCTCATGTCCAAACTCAACCCGTTCGCACATATGGAACATCAGTACTACCGACACTTTCATCGAAAAATATATTCAATCAATTGTTTGTTATATAATTTGTTTCACTATTAGAAGGAACGTTTAATATAATATTTGGTCATTGATTATCTGCCTCACAAGGAAATTGTGTTACAACAATAGTTCATGTTAGATAAATTTCTTGATCTAAAGGATTAATAATATCAGCTCACTCATAACTAAGTGTTGTTTCTGTAGTATAACTACTTCATGAAGTATATATCATACCAAAGTCTACATCATAAGATGTATTTATACTATAGTTTGGTACAAACAATATAGAGCCATATGGCTTATCACCACTAACAGTAGATACACCATCCTGATGATAACGTTCCATTTCTAACATAGAATAATTTATTCACCACTTAGGATAAGTTGCTGCCCAATCAGGAAAACCTAATGTGCTAGCAACAAACAAATTTGAACTTAATGTTGATCATGTAAAGTAAGAAATTTTAGTATCATCCAATACTAAATGAAAAATACCAGCTCATGCTTCACTTGATTCAGTATCAAATCTTATTTGATACTGTTCGTTACATCACTGTTGAAATCAAGGGTTATCTATACCATTACCTGTAAAGTAATAATATTGTGCTGAAACAAATGTCCCAAAAGACAACAACAATGCAAACATTCAAACAAACAATCTAAATTTCATAACATTTTTAAAATAAATAAAATATATACTTGAATTTTATTACCAACTAAATCATCAAAACTCTTCTTGACTCTGTAAATATGGACCCTCTAATCATATATTTGTAATAATTACTCATATATCAGCCATGTTTACTTTTGTATCTCCATTTAAATTACACTTATGATATTGATCAACTGTTCAGTTGTTATAATTACATTCATCTGTCACAATCATCGTTATATCATTTACGTTTATTTTCCCGTCATAAACATTTGAGCTATTTCTCAAATCTCATGCTACTTGATAACGATAACCATCATCTAAAGATTGTGAATACTGTTTTGTGCTATACAAATTAGCTCATGTTGTAAAATCTAAAACAACATTTCATCAAGAAACAAAAACATCATCAAGATAAGATGCCAAATGTCACTGTCATTTATAAACAATATCATACATTCATTCCTCTATTATTTCCAAAAATTCTCAAGTACCATCAATAGTTGTAGTTATATATCCACTATACAAAATTGTTCAAGAACTACTTGAGTCATAAAACATCAACTTACCCAAGTTTCACTTATTAGATGAACTAGAACGATCTGACGGCCATACTTTTATACCAAATGGCCTAGATGTAGGAGTCACATCCACATCCAAAAATATAGCTTTACGAGCAACAGTATTCAAGTGAGTGGATCATTCTGTAACTGTAGGATAATAAATCACACATCAATAATAAACTCCACTATACCATGATGGAAATAACAAATCCAAAGTTTCTGTAACACCACTACCTTCATTTAAACTAAAAGAGGCATTATCTATACTAACATAATCTCAAAAATCATCAGTTTCATTTTCACTCAAACACATCCTGATATTTGATCCATCATTAGTATAAGCACCATCTACAAAACCCATATTTACAATAAAATTGGATGCTGATTTATTCTCAATATAGAAGTCTACATTACTAGTTTCTCATCAAGTCAAATTTAC
>DATFJH010000029.1:0-2048 GCA_035269265.1 Candidatus Absconditabacterales bacterium | reverse complement strand
CACTGCGAAAAAACACTATTTAAAGAGGTTGAGAAATCAAAAAACAAAGTTGAATTATTTAATAAATTAGAAAATGAGAGACAAAAAAGAAGCTATTGAAATTTTAAGCCAAGCTCTTAACAAAGCAAGCAAAGCAGGGGTTTTTTCACTTGACGAAGCTAAAATGGTTATCAGTGCATTTGACTTTATTATTATAGAAGAACAAAAAGAAAAAGAAAATGAGAATATATCTTAGAAATATCATAGTCGCATTAATGGCTTTTTTAGGCGTTTTAAGCGACTTTAATAGTTTTGATATTCCATACTATTGGTATATCATTCTTTTTGTAATTTACGTGGGGCTATTGTACTCAAACAAACCAATAAAAATTAAATAATGCCTTTAATGATACCACAAGGAATAGAATGCGTGCCGACTTATGTAGTAGCTGGGGTTATTTCTGTGGCTTCTGGTATTATTATTCATTTGGTGAAGAGAATAAAAGAAAAAGAGAAATACAGCAAAGATATTGTATCTGGATACCTTGATGACTTGAGAGAACAGAGGGCAAACATTCAAAGTATTTCAGACAAAAAAACTACTTTAGTATTACAGAATTTAGAGAATCAAATAACCAAGCTTGAAGTTATTTTTAAAAATCTAAATATCAAGTAATGTTTTGGAATAATGGAAAGCAAAAAAGGGAGAAAATCCTAAAGAAGCTACAAATTGAAAGGCTAAAAAAAGAGAATAAAGAACTCTATAAAAAAGCGATTCTTCAATATTCAATTGAGAAATGAGTAATATACAATACTTAGTAATTCATTGCACTGATACGCCACACGATATGAATGTTACAAGAAAAGATATTGAAAGATGGCATATTAAAGAGAGGGGTTGGTCTCGTGTAGGTTATAATGATATGATTCACTTAGATGGAACTCTTGAAAATCTAATTACATATAATCAGGACGACAACGTAGATAGATGGGAGGTTGCAAATGGGGCTAGGGGATACAATTCAATTGCAAGACACTTGGTTTATGTTGGGGGTCTCATACATGATACTAGAACGTATATGCAAGAGGAAACTATGGCAACTTATTGCAAATACACTATTTTAAGACACCCTCACATAAGAATAATTGGTCATAATCAAATATCAAATAAAGGTTGCCCCTCTTTTGATGTTCCTATCTGGTTGAAAAGTATTGGGGTAAAAGATAAAAACATTCTTTTTTGATTACCAAAAAAAAACAGCTAGTAAAAAAAATAGCCCTCCAACTCAGGACGCACACAAGGTTGTTGGTCAACATCATTTCCCCTTGCTATAGCTAGTTATACATTTTTAATGTAATATTGACCTGCTAATTAGCTATTTTTAATAAATTCAAAATAAAGATACAAAAAAACCCAGCACAAGCGGGGAGCCGTAACTGGGTTTACTAACCAACTTAAAACTATTTTTCTATTTTTTATATTTTTCTTCAACCAAATCAATCATCTCATCTATAGTGTGAGTGTTTTTATCAAAGCAATGAAAATCGTGTCTTGACCTTGGCGTTCTTACCCCTCTGTATTCGTTTACTTTATCTATACCGTAGTCAAGCTTTATAACTTTCATTAAGTTGCCAAGGCTTGAAACAGACATCAAGCACTGGTATTCTATTTGTTTTGGCTCTTCTTGTTCAAAATCTCTTATTGATTCGTTTTCTGATTGACAGCATAGCATTGTACTTGCTAGACCCATTCCGATAATTGTTGTTAGTAGTTTTTTCATTTTGATTTTATTTAATTAATGTTAATTTGTATTTACGTCCTTCTATTTCGGCTTCTTTACCATCTAGATTATTAGAGTTTAATTGAGCTATAAACGCTTCGTATTCTTCTTTTGTAACTTTATTACCTTTTACCTGATAAAAACCATTTGAATTTTTAAAAGCTATTTCATTACTGTTTTCGTCTAGGGTACAATCGTATGAGAAACCATTTGAATTTTGGTAAGTTAAAATATTACCGTTTTCATCATAAGTATATTCATGTAAAACACCGTTATATTCATACTTAT
>DATFJH010000028.1:0-6273 GCA_035269265.1 Candidatus Absconditabacterales bacterium | reverse complement strand
TTTACAACACATTTTATTCAGCTTTTTTCAGCAATTTCCAATATTTTTCTGTTTATTTTTTTTATATCTTCATCTAGAGTTTCATCTTTTGCTATTATTTCTAAGAAAACATTTTCTTCCCCTAATTTATCTTGTATCATTTCTATTATTTCCAAAATTTTTTCTTCTGGCTCAGATCTTTTTATCATTTTTCATATCCAAGAAGATTTTCATCACATAAATGCAATTATTCATTTATTATATTTTCATATCATTTCTATATCTAGTTTTGGTTTTCATGCTATACCTTCTTGATTTGCATGTGACACTATTTTCATCAAACTGTTATATCATTCTATGTTTTTTCCTAAAAAACAAATATTTCAAATATCTTCAATCTTGTTGTATCATTTTATGTCCAATACAAATCATAATTCTGTACCTATTAATGGATTTATATTGTTTTTTTTAGCAGCTTCATAAAGAGTTATAGCTCAATACATACCACCAAAATCTGTAATAGCAATATTTTTAAATCATAATTCTTTTGCTTTTTCTATTATTTCTTTTGGTGTTCATATTGCTTCTAAAAAAGAAAATGTACTGTTTCAATGCAAATGAGTAAATTCCATAATTTTTAATTAGGTTAATTTTATAAACAACATCTTTATATTTTTTCTAAAAAATTATTCAATTGATTATTATGTTGAAAAAATATACCTATTATATATACCAATAAATATAATAAATTTTAATAACATAAAACAACAAAATAATGAAAAATATTTTAAAATATTTATTTACTTTCTCTTTTTTAAGTTTTGCATTTTGATTTTTATTCGCATCAGATCGAGACCTTCCCGGTATAGAAATTATTTCTCGTGCAGAGCGATGAGCGGATGAAACCATGAGATTAGAATCTAATGCTAAATTTCAATGATTTTTAAAAAGTAGAGAAAAGATGGAAGCATTGAAGGCAACAGATTACGATGCTTATATTCAGAAATATAGTGGATATATTGAAAAATCTTATCATTCTCAAATGGCAAATGATTATTTAAAACAACATTATTTTGATGAAATAGATTTAGATTGGACTAATCGTGATTATAATTGAGATGAGCTTCGATGGCCAGAATATCACAAAAATAATAAAACAAAGATTATAGTGCATCACACAGCATCAGACAATTCAATTTTAAAAAACAAATCAGATGTTTTAGAATATCTTAGTTGAGTATATCGATATCATACCATAAATAATTGACGATGAGACATTTGATACAATTTTATTATAGATCCTTTTGGGAATATATATGAGGGTAGAGCAGGAGGAGAATGAGTAGTATGAGCACACGCAAAACGAAACAACACACCAAGTGTTGGTATATCTTTGATATGAAATTTTGAGAATGTTAAACCCACAAAAGAAGCGTTAGATACTTTAGTAAAATTATCTGCAGCTATTGCAAAAAAATATAATATCAATCCTTATTCTAGGGTAAACTATCATAGAGATTCAAAAGATGCTCCATATATAGTTTCATCAGAAAATTACGTAATAGCAGGACATAGAGATGCTTGAATTACAGCATGTCCTGGTAAGTATTTGTATGATTTTCTGCCTTATGTTAGAGAATGAGTAAAAAATTTATTGGAAGGTAAGACTCTGGTTAGTGCTGATGGTTTAAAATCAGTTAAAGAATCTATAACTACAAATCAAAATAGTAAAAATTCACAAAAACAAAGAACCAGGTTAACATATAATTATTTTGAATCAATGCAAAATAAAATTGCTCCAGCTGTTAGATCCATCAAAAATCAATATTTAAATAAAAAAAATATATCAGTTTGAAATAAAGAACATTTTGAAAAATTAAAATGAAACATAAATAAAACACAAGCAGAATTATATTTACAACAAGATATTAGTGTTCTTCTGTATGAATTAACTCAAGAATATAACAGATATGATATAAGTTGTGATGAGTGATGTGTTTTTGTATTTGATCAAAACAGAATAGAATCAAATGAATGATATTTGGAAGTATCTTCAGATATATATTTAACTATTTGAGATAAACAATACAATACAGAAAGATTAGTGGTTTATTCCAAAAATGGTATTACTAAAATAAATAATTATCAAAGAAAGTCTTATGCTGACATACCACGAAATAGCTTTCGTTGAAAATTGATATTCAAAAAAGATTTTATAAAAGATTTAGATTGAGATCAAAAAAATAAGTTTGTTGTAATAAATAAGCTTCCATTTTCTGATTATATGAAATGAATAGTAGAAACAAACGATACAGAGTCTACCACAAAAAACGAAGTAATGTCTTTGATTTCAAAATCTTATGCTTTGTTTTATATGAGTCCAGAAAATATTCATCCAAATATACCATCACAAGCAACTTACAACGCAGTAGATGATTCAAGAATATTTCAAAAATATGTTTGAGCATGATTAGAAAAAACACTAACAAAACGGTTTGTTGCACTAGAAAAAACCAAAAATAAACTAGTTACATACAACAATCAAGTAGTTGTTTTACCTTATTTTTCTTGTTCAGCTGGTTTCACATATTCAGCAAGTGAAAAACGAGGCTGGAGTGATACTCCATATCTAAAATCTAAGTTTGATCTTGGAATTTGTTCAGACAAAGATTTTTCATGACATGGTGTTTGATTGAGTTGATTGTGAGCAGAAAGACGAACAAAGTTTTGACGAAGCTATCAAGATATACTAAAATATTACTATCCAGGTATTGAAATTGAGAATTTATAAGACATGTTTTATGAGACATATATGGTGTCATTTCGACTGTAATGGAGAAATCTCTTTTTAACATCCAAAGGGATCTCTCGATTACTTCGGCAATTCTGCCAAATTCACTCGAGATAACAATGCTAATTTATAACTAACTTAATTATTTTGAAAGAAATATTACAAAAAATATATCCAAAATCACAAAAGCAAGCTTTAGATGATATATTAAAAATTTATGAGAAAAATGAGTTTGTAGTTTCTAACTTTTTGTATTTTGCAATAATAAGCGTACAAAAACTTTTTGAATCCAACAAAGATATTAATTTGAAATTTAAAAAGACAACTACTCAAAAAGAATACAAAAAAGCAATTATGAAATGAGATTTTTTGTTTCCAGATGGTATAGCATTGCAGATATTTTATAGACTTGCAAATATAAGATTTAGTTTGCCTACTAAAAATTTATCAAACTTAAACGGTACAGATTTTTTACCATATTTCTTAGACGAAATAAAAAAGAGATATTGATCACAAAAAATTTGTATTTTTTTACATTGAGCTAAACCATCTATAGTGCCATATACAAAAAAATATTTGGAGTATAAATGATTTAATGTAATATATACACAAGATTGATATTCTGAATTAGATCGAGACAAATTAAATAAAAGTAGAAAAGATTATCAAGATACTATAGATATATTGTTGGTTGCTAGATCTACCCCAGAAAAACCGATACAAGAATTGCGAACAACAAAAAATCGGTCTAAAATAAAAAATAATAAATTAATTGTTTTTACTGTATGATGATTGTTTGATTTTTGGGCAGCAGAAGTTTCAAAAAGATGACAAATAAAATGAATACAAAAAAGAGCTCCTAAATTAATAAGAAAAATAAAGTTAGAATGGTTTTGGAGACTAATCACAGACCCCAAAAGGAATTTCAAAAAGGTTAGAAGCAGTTTTGCTCTTTTTCCTTATGTTTTTAGATATTTACTATTGAAAAAAGAATAAATTTTGATACTTATTAGTACAATGTGTGACGTTATTTTAAATAATCATAAATCTTAAATATGCAAATCAGAGAAAAAAAACATAATTATTTAGCAAACAACCAATCTTTTTCATTCAAAGAAAAGCTATCTAATGGAGTTCAAATAAATACTTATGTTGTAATGGAAACTGAGAAATTTTTGGAATACCAAAAAGATCTTCTTAAAGATTTTTTAGCTGATTTTATAGATAAAGCAAATACAGAAATATATGATGAATGAGATTTAAAATCAAATTTAGAGGAATGATTACAAGATTTAAATGTTAAATTGAAGTTGTTTGCAGATAAAGTTTCTGATGTAGATCGTTTTCCTATAAAATGATATATACAAATTTTGGCAGGTAATTTGTTGATGGCATCTATGATATGAAACACATCAATAATGATATTTAGAGACAAAAAATTGTATTATCAATTACATAATTGAACAACAAAAAAATCAAAAATAGATACCTTTTCTGATTTTGTAGAGTGAGATATAGAAAGTGGAGACGAAACTGTTTACGTTGGTACAAAAATTTCAGACGTAATAGAACAATCAGATATAAAAGAAATGGAGTGAATTTTGTCTTGAGATGAATCATCTTTAGATTCATTTTTAGAACAAGCACTTACTACTAGAATAGACAAAGAAAAAATTGGGATTATGGCTACTTATTATATACACTGAAATATAAAAGAAACTCAAGTTTTAACAAAAGGCAACAAGAGATGATTAAAAATTAAATGATGAGCTTGGACCAAGAAGGTTTTAGCAAATAAATATTATGTTACTATAGCTATTTTAAGTATAGTTATTTTGTTTATGTTGTATAATGTCCTTTGACAACTATTAAATACGTCAAATCAAAGCGTCTTTACCACAGCGTCAGGTACTGTAGTAGATATTACTATAGAAGACATCAAAAAAGATATATATATGTTCCAACAAATGGATCCTACATCAGATCAAAAATGAGTAAAATATAATGAAATAGTTGAGAAATTGACTATTTTAGAAGAAAAATGAAGATGGTTAGAAGATGTAGAGAGCTTAAGATGAATAATACAAAATGATTATTATAAGTGATTTAATATAATTAGATTAGAGAGTTTATCTCAACTTGATGATCCCGCTACATGAATCAAAACTAGACACCTATCTTTAAACAATACCGAAAAAGAAAAAATTTGAGAAGTATTGACTGTTTCTTATCAAAGATGAATAAATATATGATGAACTGATTGATCTCTTATCGGTGCAGTAAATGATTGAGCTAGGTGATCATTGATAGAATATGGTATAGACGATACCATCAAGTGATGTTCTGAAAATTTGTTAAGAGACTGACTTTATTGTTATACAGAAGATGGTCGTATATTTTCTGTTACAAAATCTGGTATTGAACCAGTAATTACTTCAGATCCAGGATGATTTCCTGATACAGTTTGAGGTGTTGGTGTTTATGGTAAAGCAAATTTATATGTTTTCCAACCAAATCTAAGTAGTTCATTAAGTGGTGTTTTTGTTACAAGATATAGAAATACAGTATGATCACAAATATCTTATCAAGAATGACAAGATTATTATTTAACACCTTGATACGATAGCTGATTTAATTTAGATTTAGCAAGTTTTTCAAGTTTTGCTATAGATTCTACATTTTTAACTTGGGACAAATGATCATTGTATCAATTACGAAGACCTGGTTATGGATCTTTATTGGATGTACGTAAAATTGCTTTAATGTGATGAGATCAAATAACAAACAAATATTCCGATGATGTTAAAGTAATATCACATTTAGGCTCTAAGTATGTGTATTTGTTTGATAAAAATACAAAAACATTTGCTGCATATACTTCTAAACCACTAAAAACAAATGATCAATATAATACACAATATGATTTATATTATTTGTTTAGTTTTAAATTTGATTTAAAAGATGAGGAAGTAATTGATGTAGCTATACCAGAAAGTACATGAAATAGACCAGAAATGTATATACTGACAAATCAATGAGTAAACAAAGTTAACTTATATGAATATATAGATAGTTTGGTAAATGATGATGCATTGAAAGCCGTTACTAGTTCAAGTGTAGATTAGAGTATAATTACAAAAAATATAAAGCTGATTGTCATCCTGAGCCTGTCGAAGGATATATCAGTTTTTTTAATTGAAAAGAAGATTTAAATTAATATACATTTAATTAGTTTGTTATTCCGAGTGAATTCGGCAGAATTGCCGAAGTAGTCGAGGAATCCCTCTAGATATTAAAAGAGATTTCTCCGTTTCGTTTTACTACAGTCGAAATGACAATTAATACTTTATAAAAACTGTTTATTAAATGGATTCAAAAACACTAAGAAATAAACGAGAAAACTTCCGATCTAAACACGATCACAAACATTTACCAGAAGTATCATTAGTTGCTAGTAAAGAAAGTACAGCTATGTTTAATGTAGCTTGAATGCAACAATTGGT
>DATFJH010000027.1:0-3345 GCA_035269265.1 Candidatus Absconditabacterales bacterium | reverse complement strand
GAAGATAACGTATCAATAGATAGAATGTGGATAGCTGATTTTGATTGAAATAATATAGTCACAATAGAAGACCTAAATCAAAAAACTTGATATATAGAGTTAAGTGGTTTGTTCTTTACTTGAGCAACTTCTATGAATTATTATTTTGGTGCTACCGATATAAATGATAATTCATATGTAACTCAAGTAAATCTAAATATAAAAACTCCTAATATAGAAATAATAGATATACAAAAATATGGTAATGAAATAGAAAATATCTGATCTCCAGCTACTGTGACTGCTGAAATAGATCATGATTTAGACGAATGATATGTACAATTTCATAGATATAGAAACGATATTTGGCAAATTATGACTGGTACTTTATGATGAATCGAAATAGATAAATATAATTTAGAACCTTATCAAACAATAATAACTTGATGATTTTATGATTTTGGTGATGATATATGATTATATTTGCCAAATGGAGAATTAGCTGTAAAAATAAATCCAAACAATGGTAAAATAGAGATATTGGATTGATATGAAAATCAAGTAGAAATGTTATTGGATTATTCTATAAATACTCCTACAATAAAAATAACAGAAACAAATTGAAACTTGTTGTTTATGATAGCTCTACCTGCAGAAGAGCTTATAGAAATTAATACAGAAACTTTGGAAATACAAAGTTTGAATAAAGAAATATTTGGAGATTTTCAATGAGGTAAAGCAATAATAGATTGAGATCAAGTATTAGTATATGTTTGACCAAATGGTCAAATATACACAGAAGTAGAATTGTATTGAGAATACTCTTTTGATGAAGAAAATGAATCAGTAATATATTCATTTAGAAAAACACAATGATGAGAAAACTTGTGAACAATAGAATTAAAAATAAAAAATATGTTGGAATATTAGATTTTGCAAAAAAAATAGAAAATCTATATAATTTATATTATATTAAACTATAAAAATATAAGATGAAAAAACTTTTATCAACAATAATATTATTATCAACATTGGCTATGTGATTTACAATGGCCAATGACTGTAGTATAGTTCAAGCTGAAACTTGAGGCAATTTTTCGAGAATAAGTGATTGGCAATATGATGATATATTACCGCAAAATGCAGTAAAACAAGCCATGATAAACCTAAAAAACTTTTGCTGTAAAGAAGGATTATTGAATGAAAATAATTGTAAAGATATTGTAATAGATAATAAATGAATTTTTCCAGACTCAGCTTATCTTTATGATCATATATTAGATGTTTCTATGAGAAGATTAGATGCTAAGACAAAAAATGAAAATGGGAAAAACTTAATCTATTGATTAACTCCTGACGAAAAAGGTAAAGAATGGAGAGAATTTATAACCAAGCATGGGAATAGTAAAAATTGATCAATACCACTTGATATAACAAATGAATATGAAGAATATTGGTCAGCAGATAGTAATATTTTAAAATCATGGAAAAATAATTATACAAAACTAAATGATTTAAATGATTTGTGGATTAATTGATTGGAGAACTATAAAGATTGGAAACTAGTAAATAAATATATGTGAATATGTGAAACTAGTCTATATTTATATTTCAACATTAATTCAAATCCAGATATAAACAGATTATACAATGCTTATAATAATTGTGAAAACCTAAGTAATGAAAGAATTAAAAAAGAATATGATTATACCAAATCAGTTTTAATGCAAAAATGAAACAAGCTTTTATATAAAAATGTAAAAACTTATTTAGATAATTATTTCTCGCAAAATAAATTGATATCATTACAACAATTGGTGTTTAATATAAAAAATACCTTTAATGAAGTAAATAAAGCAGTAAAAGAACTTGTAAGTCCTTGTAGCTAATAGTTAATATTTATTATAATATCACAAATAAAATGAAAAAAATCATCTTATTATGAATAATAATAATTTCTATGACAGGTATGTCTTTGGCACAAAATATAAATTTTGAAGTAATACCAGAATCAGAACAAAGTAGTACTAACATATGAGAAACAGTAAAAGAAATAGGTGAATGATGAAGTGTATGGGATAATTATAAAGATACTGCATATTGAGAAGAAAATGAAGTCTGATGAGTGAGATCTCGTCCTGGTGGAAATTTAAGTCTTGGCGATCAATTTGCATCATGAGTTATGACTTGGAATACTATACTGGATTATGCAGTTTATTTGGTAAAGTTTATATGACAATTGGCTTTATTGGCCTGAGCATTGATGATAATTTATTTATGATACAAAAAGGCTACAGAACATTTAAAATTCAACGGTAAATTTGGTAAAATTGTAATATGAATACTAGTAATAAGTTTTGCTTATGTAATAGTAAAAATAATATGGAGTATGTTTATATCTTAAAGATTAAATTAAAATATATATTAAAAAAGTCCCCTAATAGGGACTTTTTGTTTTTTCATATTTATAATTACTTTTGTGACAATCTGTATATAAATAGAGCCAATTCTCATCTAGTAACATCATCATCACCGCTTCGTACATTTTCATCTACAGTCAATCAAAGTTCAAGAGCCTTGTTATAATATTCTTTATACCAGGGATAATTATATTCACTCAAAGATTCTCCATAATATATTCTCAAAAGAACTGCTAATGCGCCTCATTTTGTAAGATTCCAATGTGGTTTAAATACACTTCAATATCCATTGAATATTTTCATCTGGTATGACTTAAGTACATAATCTTTTAATGTAGGATCTCAATTGTTAATATCTGTAAATACATATGTCCTATTTGGATCAGCTTGTACTCATTTTACCTTTTCTGCATATCATACTAAAAATTTAGCAGCTTGCTCTCTAGTTATCAATGTGTCTGGACTAAATGAAGATTTATCTCAATAAATTGTTAATCAATTTTGATAAAGAAATTGTATCGCTAGAGATAATTCATCTAATCAACTTTGTCATGATGAATCTGGATATTTGTTGAGCTTTGACATAAACGTAGATAGTGCTAATATGGCATTATCTTGAGCAGAATCATCTCAATTATTTTTATATTCTGCAAATTCTATCAAAAATGTATTGAAATAATCTATAAATCATCACAATTCATTTGTTGGAATACTTTTTTTTGAAACTTTTTCTGCTATATAATCTGCTATTATTCACATAGAAGATCCAAATTTAGAGTCATCAAAACTTGGTATATTGATCATTTCTAATATTGAGTCTTTATCTGTACCATACAAAACAATTTCAACTACACCTTCCTCTTCTTCATCATCAATATTTTCTTCTTCAACTTCTTCTTCAATTTCCTCTTCTTCATCAGCTAAACAAGTATCATCATATCTACTA
>DATFJH010000026.1:0-2304 GCA_035269265.1 Candidatus Absconditabacterales bacterium | reverse complement strand
TAACTCTTTATAATTTTCATCATTTTTAATTGTTTTATCCAATGATTCTAATTTTTTAATGTTTTTGTATAGATCTTGTATTGATCTAACAAAATTAGCTTTAAAATTACTAGATTTTAAATTTAATGTATCATGATAATACCTCTCAAATTCTGTAATTGTAAATAATTTTTGTTCATCTAAAAATCTTGGAATCATTGTTAAATAACAATCGATACAAAGAAATTTATAAACTTTTACTCCTATGTTTTCAATATCCCCATTAATTTGACTTTTTTGATAATCCATAACTGGTGAAATATTGTTATGAAAATAATCAACAAAATCTGATAATACTGCTTTGATAACTTGTTTATCGTCGATGTCTTCTAAAATGTTAATACCAAGATTTTCAAATTCAATATATTGATTTTTTAACATTTCATTTACTGATTCATATTTATCATAATCTAATATTTGTGATTTATCTCGATTAGAAAGGTCTTCAATTGATTCAGTTTCTTGTAAATCAGGCATTTTTAATCTCCTAATAGGATTCCAAGATATTATATGTTTGATTGTAAATTGGAAATATTTATATTAACTTTATCTTCTTCTTCAAAAATTTGATTTTCTAACACTTTTGGATTAATCCAATTGCCGTTATTATTTCTTATAGCTCCCGTTTCAGCATCCCATAATAAAAGATGATCTTCTTTATTTTTATTTTCTAAAACTTTAGGATTGATCCATTGACCATTATTTTTTCTTACTGATCCAGTTTCAAAATCCCATAGAATTGTATAGTCCGCATTTTTATCTTCTAATACAGGAATTATATTTTGCATATTGTTTTCCTTTTGATACTCTTAGCGAACGAGTTATAGTTCGCTAAGAGTGGTTGATTATTTAAATAACTTCAAACATTAAACTTTCTATTTCTAATACTTGAATATTTGATAAATTCTTTTTTAAGTATTTTTGAATATTTTGAATATTTTGTTTTTGTTTAGTTAATATATGATTTTTATTGTAAATGTCTAAACAGAATTTATTGTCATTATATGACAAAATAATTGTTTTATTCTTTTTTCTCCTTCTTTTAATTACTTTTGAAAAAAGAATATTAGGTTTACTTTTGGTTTGTTGCTTTTCTTCTGAATACGTTGAGTATAATGTGTTTCTCTGTATGAAATCAAACATTATTTTTTTGCTATTTGTCTCAAATGATATTTCAGTTAAATGTTCAAAGTTTTCCATTTATGAACCTCTAAAGTTTACTATATTTCTCCTAAATATTCACAACCTAATTTAATTAATATATCTTTAAGAACATATCTATGACAAAAATCATTTTTTTTGCAATAACATACAAATGTTAAATGGGGTTGTTTAATAACAGTTTGCCAATCATTAAAATTGTTTTTATATGATTCTCTCATTAACTCATAATATTTTTTTGTATATTCTTTTTGAGACATATTATTATACTTATATCCATACACAATTTGTTTTGTGGGAGAAAATATGCTGTTTGCTTTATATGTTATATCAAAACGATTTTTTCCTCTGTACGAAAATTGAGATGTATTAAATTGTAACATATTAAAAAATTTTATCTATAATAGAAATAATATAACTAGTAGTTAATTCAAAATCTGGATTTTTTTCTTTTTGTTTTCTAAATTGATTAATTAGATTCATAAAGTATATAGAGTCAACGCCAATTAATTGGTCTTCAAGAATATTAATATCCATTAAATCTAATTCACTAATTTGCATACACATTTTCAACATTTGACCTGCATTAATTTTCCAACCTTTTTGAACGAATTTTCTTAATCTAAACACTGAACATACTGGATATTTACTACCAGTATAAATAAGTGTTTTGTTAATGACGCATTCATACACTTGAGCTGGAATAGAAAGAACACTTTTTTTATAATCATAATATGCTTTTGTATGTACAAAATCATATGTTTCATGAATATCAGATGGTTCTCCATAAAATCTAACAATTAGTTGAATACCGTCAGATAATGTAATAGCGTTAGACGAAATAAATACCGGAAAATAAGGTTTCTTTTCTTTTTTAATTATCTCTTCAGCTTTAATTTCGTCCAATTCTTCAACAACTTCACTAACTGAGTTAACTCCTAGTTCTTCTGATCCGTTTGCTTCTTCAGGATCTCCAGTGAAACCATCAGATGGAAATACCATTTTTACTCTTTCAGGTGGACAATTATCAATAATAACAGCACCTGTTTTTTCTCCATCTTTTAAATTCCAAAAATAATCTTTAATTTCTTGTGATGGATTTGC
>DATFJH010000025.1:0-3707 GCA_035269265.1 Candidatus Absconditabacterales bacterium | reverse complement strand
TTTTTTAGAGAAAATTAAATATTAAAAATATTTTCAAGTCATTCTCCTATTTCATCAATAGCATCTGTAAGTTTATTTGAATTTATTTTTTCAATTAAGACATCAACAACATTTTTTGTTTCCTCTCAAATAACTCAATCAAATGGATTTTCATATTTTGATGTTGTTTGTGTATATGCATAAATGTATTCTTGGAATTTATTAATTTTTCCATTTTTCAAAAGAATTGTAAGTCAATCTAAAAGTTTTTTTTCTTTTTCATTTATATTAATGTTATCTTCTTGTATTTCTTCAAATTTTTGAATTATTTTTTGAACATCTTCTGGTAATTTTTCTAAATCTTCATTATTTTCTTTATATTTTTTCTCTTCTTGCTTTGGTTTTTCTTTTTTCTCTTCTTTAAGATCTTCTTCATTTAACTCTGTTTCCTCTTCCAACACTTCTTCCTTATTGTCTGTTTCTTCTGTTCCATCACTATCAACATCTTCTTCACTATTTTCTGTTTTATTCTCATTTTCTTCAACTTGTTCGTTTGTTTCATTTGCATTTTCTTCTGTTTTTTCTATTTCATTACCTTCTTCTTTGTTTTCTTCCTCTGCTTCAACTTCTGGCTCCTTAATAATTATTTCAGTTATATAATCACTATCATCTTTTAAAAATTCTACTTCATAACCATCATCTTCTAATCAATTTATTGTGTATCTTACTCACCTAGTTGCAATTTCATTATAAGTTTTTTGTTCATTAGGTATTATCTTATAACCACTATCATCTTTAAGTTTATAGATGTCTCAAATTTTTACTATTAAATATTTTATATCTTTATTTTCTATATCATCAAATGAAACTTCACTACTTTCTATTTCAGCTTGGCTAGTTTCATTCTCTTCCACCTCTTCTTCCTCTCGATTTAAAATATCATCCCTCGCATATATATCTATTATTAATTCTTGTATTGCTGTTAAAGATTTTTTTTCTCTTTTATTAAGATTATCATTAGTCTTAATAATTTCATCTATAATATGATATGCGCGAATAGCATCTTCTTTGTTATTTTCTAAATATTTTTCTAGATTCTTTTCCCCATCATCTGACATTTTTTTAATTTGCTCAGGGTTGTTTTCTAGATTAGATTTAAAATTATTAAAATTCTTTTCAAGCATTTCTTGCTCTTGTTTCTCTTTTTGTTCTAAAGTTTTCTGTATAAATTCATTAGGATCTTGTATTTCCAAGCCAGCCATTTTGTTTGTTTTATAAAATTAAATATTTTTGATCATATCTTCCAATTTTTGTATATCTTCATGATCTTTTTCTTTGTCTTTTATCTCTTGTTTTTTTAGCTCTTTCAAAAAATCTCTAGATTTAATTATTTTAGATTTTTTTTCTTCGTCTTCTATTTCTCCCAATGTTTTTTCAAAAGAAGAGATCAGACTATCCAAAAGTTTATCACTAATTCCATGATTTTTTATCAACAAAATCAATCCATCAGCCAATGGGAAAGAGTCTTTTATAAGTTCCAAAATTTTTATTACATAAATTTTTTTATCCATTTTGTTTATCATATATTTTTAAATACAATCCAATTATAACCACAAAAAGTCTTTTTGTCAAAAAAATAGCATGTTTTTTTGTATCATGTGTTTTTACCAATACAAAACTATCAAAACTTCTGAAACATTTCAGCTTATATAGTTTTTTTATTTCTTTTTCTCTTGTAATAAAAAATTCAAACAATATAAAAAAATTGCGTTTTATATTTTTTTGTTACAATTGATGACAGAACAAATTATCAGCCAAACAAAATTATTTGTTAGTGGCTTACCATGGAGAATGAGATGAAAACACCTTAGAGAAGAATTTGAAAAATTTGGAGAGGTAGTTTTTGCTAGAGTTGTTTTAGACAGAGAAACAGGTAGAAGTAGAGGTTTTGGATTTGTAGAATTTGTAAATGCAGAAGATGCTACCAAAGCTCAAGAAGAAATGAATGATCAAGAAGTTTGAGGAAGAGCTGTAAAGGTAGATTTTGCCAAAGAAAATCCAGAAAAAATGGCGGCTAGACAAGAAGAGGATGCTTGAGATGATGCTTGAGAAGAGTGAGATGAATAATAGAATACAAATTACCTAAATATAACAAAAAAAGCTGGATCTTTGTGGTTCGGTTTTTTTTTATTTTTAACATATAGGAATTTCTAAAATGTTAAACATTAGCTTTGTAATTCCTACAGAGGCATGAATCCTATAAATAGTCGTTTTTAAAGATTCCTGCCTTCGCAGGAATGACAGCTGCAGAAATGACGGTCGTAGGAATGACGGTTATATTAATGAAAGTTGTATTTCAAAAATCCCTAACAATTTGTTGCGAGGTTTACTCGGCAGAATTGCCGAGTTTATCTGGCAGAATTGCCGAGTTTATCTCGCAGAATTGTCGAAGCCATAACTTGCGTCCAGGATCTTGATTATTCAGGTCCGAGAACAGTTCTTCCGTCAGAACTGCGGGACTCGAGAGATAGGTGAGAAATCTATTACTATTATTTCGAAATGCTTGTGCATTAGAAGTACGTTGTTATATCTTGTGAGAAATATAAATAAATAGATCTCTCTCAGTAATCAACAGTAGAAATGACAAAAGATATTGTTTATAGGTTTCTATAGGGTTTGTAGGTTTCTTATGTTTTGTATTTGTAGTATAAAAACAACAATAAGTTATATTTCTATCAATGGTCAATTATTCTCAAAAAATTCTCTTGAAAATTTTTGATTAAACCTTATATTATATACTGCTAGACTAAGCGGTACGTGGATGGTACAACAATATTTACATCTCACTAATCTCATGGAAGCAGGAATATGTTTCGATCCAATCGAGACTTAGCTATCCACCTTAAATTTGGGAGACACAATATATATCGTCTACGGCCTCTTGGTTTTTGTTTTTTTTAAAGAAAAATTAATTAATGGTACTAAATATTGTAAACCATATTCAATTATTTTTTGTAGAGATTTTGCCAAATGCATTGTCTAGTCTTTTTGAAATATGGTTTTCAGAGCTTATCGCATTGAGCCCTATGATGCTTGGTATAATATTACAGTTTATCATCGTTATTATATTGATATTATTAGTTAGGTGATTAAAAAAAACAAGATTCTCTACATTATTTGAATATATAGTAGAAGAAGTATACAAATTTTTTGAAGAAATATTAGAAGAGTCTGGAAAACCTTTTGTAAAAGTTTATGTAGTTACATTGTTTTTTGTTATACTGCTTTCCAATCTCTCTTCTTGGTTATTAGATTGGGTTAGAATGATTTTTGTAGATGTAGAACGATTGTCATCTATCATTACTATACCTACTACAAGTTTTGAGTTCAATATATGATTGGCGGTTGTTTGAATTTTTTTGATGCTTTTGATACAATTCAAACATTTGTGATGAATCAAAATGTTTTTAGAATATGTACCTTTGTGGGGTAAATGAATTATAGAACTTCCAAGAGGTAATATTCCATCAATAATTTATTATCCAGCTTGGTTTGTTGTAAAATTATTTGATATATGAATATCTTTATTTGTATGAATATTAGATATTATATGAATATTTGCCAAAATTATATCTTTGTCTGCTAGGTTGTACTGAAATATGATATCAGGATGAATACTTTTAACTATGCTTGTTGTGTGAATTAATGCTGCTACTAGTGGATTAGTT
>DATFJH010000024.1:0-12378 GCA_035269265.1 Candidatus Absconditabacterales bacterium | reverse complement strand
AAAAGATAAATATACGCCAGAAATTACAGACCATGTAATATATTCTGAAGCTTGTGCAAATTCACCTGAAGTACAAAAAGCAAAATCATACAAAAGAGAACCCAAACAAAATAGATTTATCTGAAATTATTTTGATTTTTTGTGAGAAATTTCAAAATATTTTACTACAGTTTGAATCACTTGAACCAACGGAAAATCCACTACTACGTCATTGGCTTTATACACAGCAAAAAAACATCTAGACAATTTTTGACTAGGAATTTTATGAGCACTAGTACCAGATCTAGACTGAAATAATTATAGCATAAATAAAAATCATAAATCAGACATAAAAAATATTTTTGATCAAATATTAAATTGAAAATGATTAGACTATTCCTTAGTTAAAAAATATTTTTTTATAGTAGAAGCTTGTGAATACAAAAGACATTTTCTAAAATTAGATATAGATCGATGAATAATCACAAATATTGAACTTGACCATACTGATTATTACAAAGATCTTGACGACTACAAACTAGCCTTCCAACAGTTTTCAGAAAAAGTAAAAAACAAAATATTAAGATCCCCCTTTTTAGGGGGGAATAAGGGGGGTTTATATATCAAAAAAGAAATGGTAACCCCAATCCAAAATTTTAATTTCACTCACCTATTTTGAGAACACAACAATCAAAATTGAACACTAGTTTTTGAACTTATTAAAAAATTAAATCCAAATACTGATGAAAAAAAATTAACTAAAACTATCGAAAATTTTAAATGACTTCGAAGAAGATTAGAATTTTTAAAGAAAACAGAAAAAGGGGCTCTAGTATTTTCAGATTATGGACATATGGCAAGCTCTATAAAATTCTGTCATGAAGCCTTAAAATCAAAATATCCAAATCACAAAATTACGGCAATTTTTCAACCTCATCAAGCCGCTAGAATAGTTGAATGACGAAAAGATTTTCCCAAATCTTTAAATATTTATGATGATGTGATAATTTTTGATATATATGCTGCTAGAGAAAATTTACCAGAACTACTAAAAAACTCCCCTATCAAATGAATTAAGACAGTAGATGAACTCTGACAAAAATTAGCAGAAACATCAAACGGAATTTATACAAAAAAATTATCAACAATAAAAGAAAAAATAAAAGATGCGAGAAAAGATACTATTTTGATTATTTTTTCTGCATGAGACTTAGATTTCCATATTAGAAATATTTTGTAAAAAAGTCAAGTTGTATTGTTTGTATATATAGGTATAATTTTGACCAAACTAAAATAACAAATATAATTAACATAGCAAAAAATTTAATACAATATAAGCTATGAACAAAAAATTATTACAAAACAGCACAACAAATGCTGGAAGTAATACAAAAAAAAGTTCAATAGCTAAGTTTTTTTCGTTCAAAAAAACAATAAAAAAGCTTTTTCACCACACAAAAAAACACCACAAAAAAATTATATGATTTGCAGGATTGACTAGCATAGTTCACTTTTTATTAATCAAAGGACTTTGAATACACTTATTATGAATAAAAGCTTTAGCTCTTTTGTTAACTTCTTTTGGTATAAATCATAACATAAACACTCTAGCAGATTTCAATACAGAATTAGTGGTTCCATGACAAATCACAATTACTTGAATGAATTGGGAAACTATTACTTTTGAAAATGAATACCAAAATACTCCAGTAGTATTAGCTACACCAGTAACTGATAACAACTGAAACAATTACCCCATCCCTACAATTAGAAATATAACTACTACATGATTTGATATGTCTGTATGTGTAGATATGTGATCAGCAACTTGCGCAACATGAGTAAATGCAGAAACTATTGATTATTTTGTATTTGATAGAGATGAAGCAGATAATTATAGCTGGATAGAGGTAGGTACATCAAGTGTGGCAACAGACTGAAGTAACACAAATATTTCATTTTCAAATAGTTTTTCTAATTCACCAATACTTTGGACAACCGCACAAACATATAATCAATCATGAAGAATATCAGCAGTTGCTCGAGTAAATGACAATCAAACCACAAATTGAGCGACATTAATCTGATGTGTACATCAAGAAAATCATGACAACAAATGTGATACATGACAACCAAACGAAATTATTTGATATATAGCAATAGATCTAACAAATCAAAACATAAACAGTTTTCAAAATTGATTTAATGACATATCCAACAGCACATGGACAAATATTTCTTTTGATCCATGATATATACAACCAAGAATTATGGTAACCCAAAATGATGACAATGGATGACAAGACCCACAATATCCTTGGGCTAAAAACATAACAACAACTTGATGAGAACAAAGATATTGTGAACAAGACTGAATAAACGAATGTGATAATCATAATGCTGAGAGAGTATATTGGTTCGCTATAGAGTGATACGATTTATACACTTTACCTACAGCAAAAATAGAATATAGCACAACTTGACTGACTAACCAAGATATAAATATAGTGCTAACATGACTTAATAAGACATGAATTAACATAACAAACAATGCTGGGACTACTTGATATACTTTCACAGGTAATTGATCTTTCACTTTTGAACTTGAAGATCTTGCTTGAAATACTTGAGAAGAAACTGCTACTGTTAATCGAATCGATAAAACTTTACCTACTTGAAATATCAACTATTCTGAAACTGGTTTGACTAACAATGATGTAACCGCTACTCTTACAGGTCTTTCTGAAACTGGAGTAACTATCACAAACAATGGTTGATCTGATACTTATACTTTCACCGGCAATTGATCTTTCACTTTTGAATTTGAAGATCTTGCTTGAAATACTTGAGAAGAAACTGCTACTGTTAGTCGAATTTATAAGACTAAACCTACCTGAAATATTGTTTATTCTGAAACTGGTTTGACAAACAATGACGTAACTGCTATTCTTACCGGACTTTCTGAAACTGGTGTTACTATAACAAACAACGATTGATCTGATACTTATGCTTTCACTGGAAATTGATCTTTCACTTTTGAGTTTGTAGATCTTGCTTGAAATACTTGAGAAGAAACTGCTACTGTAGATCGAATCGATAAAATTAATCCTACAGCTAATATATCTTATTCTGAAACATGATTAACTAGCAATGATGTTTTAGTAACTCTAACATGATTTTCTGAAACAGGAATCACAATAACAAACAATAATTGATCTTGATTATATAATTTTACTTGAAATTGATCTTTCACTTTTGAGTTTGTAGATCTTGTTTGAAATACTTGAGAAGAAACTGCTACTGTAGATCGAATCGATAAAACATTACCAAACCTATCATTTACAGACAATATAGACAACTTAAGCATAAACTCAGAAACAATATCTGTAGATTATGGCACATCTACAATAAAAAAATATAAATTTATCTATAACAAAAATGATTGTGATTCAAAAAACACACTAAATTACACTGGAATAGTAACAATTACAGACAAATCTTACAATTGACAATATTTTTGTGCTTATGCAGAAAATTCTAATTGAAATAATACTACGCTATTATCAGAAAACAAGATACATTTAAAAAAATTTATAACACAAACATGATCAATAAATATAACAACATGAATTATAAATGCTTGAAATTCACATGTTTTAAAAGAAGACTGAATCTTAATACTAGCATCTGGAGCTATAAATTGAAAATTACAAATATCATGAGCTCAAAGTATAATTGTATCTTGATGTAATTGGGATGGAAATCTAGTACCACCAACTTTTGTATTACCTACTGCTCCAGAAGCGGCAGATAATATAGAAATACCAAACAAAAACATCAAACAAACAATAAAGGCATGAGCAAATAATTGTGCTAGTTTATACTTATCTTGAATATGAGAAAGCCAATTTTTTACAATACAAAAAGAAATATTAAACTGAATATCATGAGAAAGATTAGAAATATTTAGATCATCTGATGGTACTACTTGGGAATCAAACCCAATAAATAAATCTTGTATATTAGACGAAAATCAAATATGTACATTCCAAACAGAGCACTTAACATACTTTGCATTTGGAGCTTGGACATGATCATTTGAAATAAATAATAACGCCGAATATACATCATGACTAAATGTAATACTAAATAATCTAGCTACATGAGCGACTCAAATGAGATTTGGTAATTCTATATCAGAAAGAAATAGTGCTTTTTGGACTGGTTATGCAACTACATATCCTCGAACATTAAATACATGAGACTGAACAAAAACAGTATATGCAGAATTTAGTGGTGGATGATACAGCAACACAGTAGAAGATACAATTATATTGGATACTACAAAACCTACTGCTACTATTAGTTACGATCCAAGCACTAGCACCATGTGAAATGTGATAGCTACATTCACATGATTTTCAGAAACTTGAACAATAATAACAAACAATGGATGATCAACTGGATACACATTCACAGAAAATGGATCATTTACTTTTGAATTTAAAGATCAAGCAGGAAACACATGAGAAACTACAGCAACAGTAACACGAATAATAGCTAATCCAATATATTTTACATGAAACACACCAGCAGACTGATGGGAAATAGCTGGCCCAAGTGTAAACATAAATATAGGTATAGACAAAGGTATATTTACATGATTTACTCGAACACGAGATTGAAGTGATTACAACCTATATAACAATGGACTGATATTTATGTCTAATTTAGACAATAACTCTGAAATATGAGACAATAGTACAACAGTTGTAGATATATCAAACGGATGAAATAATGGAACAATATATTGAGTAACTCCAACTTCTCTAGGAAAGCGAAACTGAGCATACAGTTTTGATGGTACAAATGATTATATAGATATATGAACATATAATCTTAATGAATTTACAATAAGTGCTCGATTCAATACAGATCAAGTAGATGCAGCACGAAGAACTATTATATGAGATCCTAGTACATCTTTTGAAATATCAAAAAACACATCAAACAATATTGATCTATATTCACAATGACTTACATCCAACACCGTAATACAAGCAAACAGACGATATCATTTAGTTATGGTAAAGGATAGTGCATGAACCGAATTATATATTGATTGAGTATTAGATAATTCAAACACAAACACAACCAGCATAAATAGCCCACTAGTAATAGGAAACTGATATACTAGTCAATACCGAGATGGATTAATAGATGAAGTAAAAATATATAACTACTGACTATCTAGCTGAGAAGTAGAACAACTATATTTATCTAATTTACAAAAAATCAATTCATGACATTGGGAATTCAATACAACTCAGACATGATTAGAGTACCAAGCCTACAATTATACAGGTACAATATATACTTGATGAACATATTATAATACATCAAGATCTCTTGTTGTTGATGCTACTCCATTTAATGGTGATGTAGTGTACAATACTGATCCAACAGACTGATTCATTGATTTTTGCCCAAAACCTACAACAGATATCATAATATACTTTGTAGATGCTATGAATACATGAAGTATAAGTGGTAACTTAAATATATCTCCAGCATTCCCTTCATACGAAGAAATTCGATCTGGAAACGATACTTTGATATTAAGACATCCAGATACATACTTGGATTTTGAAACTGAATATACAATCACAGTATGAACTTGAGTAACTACATTTGGCGGAAACTCAGCTGATCAACCTTACGAATTCAGCTTTACTACAGTACCAATGAGAGCTTACTGCGCTGAATCAAATATATTCTATGAATCAACAGCTAATGATTGAAGTATATCAAATCGAATAGTAGTAGATATGACATGAACAAACTATCAAACATCAATAGATGAATCAAATATTATAATAGGTAACATACCCGCTTGATTAACTTGAGCTATAGAATATGTAGATCCAACTACTGTTAGAGTAACTCTTAGTGGTAATGCTATAAACCATACTGATAGTGATGATCTTACAGGACTTACTATCACATTCACATGAGATGCATTTACAGACATAAGTGCAGAAGATATGATAGACATGAATGGTGATATTTCTGTAGATTTCTTAGATCCTTTCAAAATAACATTGAATACAACAAAAGATACTGCACTAGACTGAGATTGATGATATGAAGATTATAACTATTGAGCATCAGCTGGATTATATCTAAACCAATTAGAAACTTTCTTATTATGATTTGATTTATCAAGTATACCAAAATGAGCAACTATAGATTCTGCCAAATTATCACTTACAATGTATTGATGAACAGCAAATCCAAACATATACGTTAGAGAACTATATAATAATGAATGGATAGAATGATCAACTAACTGAACCATAGCTAATAACTGAGAACCAACATTTAATCAACGTGAATATGGTACTCCTTGAAACGATTGGTATGGATGATGACCAGGACTAGCAGAATGATTAGATTATTCAACGGCAAACTTATTAAATTCCTCTACTTTATTAAGAGATACTCCTACTGTATTTGATATAAACAATACTTGATTACAAACACTTCAAAAACGATATAAAAATTCTTGAACAAATTATGGTTTTGTAATCACAATTAGTGATAGTACAGCATGGAGCACTTATTTAGCAACCAAAGAAAATGCTACAGTAGAATGGAGACCTAGTCTAGAAATCTTCTATACCCCAGATCTTATAGCTCCTACTGCTATAGTAGAATATAATCCATGATCTGGATCAAATACCCCATTTGATGTGACAGCAACACTTACATGATTCTCTGAAACATGAGTAACTATTACAAACAACTGATGATCTAATACTTATATATTTACAAACAATGGATCATTTACTTTTGAGTTTGAAGACGAAGCTGGAAATGCTTGAGAAGCTATCGCTACTGTAGATTGGATAGACAAAACCTATCCTATAGTACAGTCTACAAATCCTATTAGCTGAGCAAATAATGTATCTTTTAACAAAACAATACAAATCACATTCAACACAGAAATGAATACATGAAGTGTAGAATCTTCTATATCTATAAATCCTAGCCTAAATTGAACATCATACAATCGATCATGAGATAGAAATTTAATTATATCAAATAACGGATTAGATTTTGATACAAACTATACTATAACCATCTGAACATGAGCTCAGAATCAAATATGAAATAATATACAGTCTCCATACATATTAAGCTTTTCTACTATAGAAGAAATTACATTATGATATAGTACAGAAAGATTTGATGAAGAATTAAATAATAGCGGTACAATATGAAATAGCATAATAATTACACTAACTGGAAATACATTAACAAATGATGTGATAAGTGGAAATCATATAACACTATCAAACATACCAAACGGATTAACTTGAGCATTTACTCGTGATAATGATACGCAAATTACTTGGTCATTAATCGGTACTGCAACAAATCATGCAGATATAAATGATACATGGAATTTATGAATATCTTTTGATGATTGAGCATTTGAAAATTATACATCATGAGATATAAGCAATTCAAACAAAAATGACTTCAAAATAGACTTCCTTGATCCATATCAGACAATACAATTATACCCAACAGATGACAACACCCTAGATGCAGATACAGAACCAGCAAACTGATGTGATAATGGTGTTTGTCAAGAAATGAACTATGGTGCTTTAGAATATGGTGGTCGATCAGATTTTGGATCTAAATTAATAATGAAATTTGACCTATCAAACATAAGTACATGATCAAAAATATACAACGCTAATTTTAGAATGACAAAAATGGATTTAGATATTGGTACATGATTTGAAATCAAACAAATAATAAATAATCCATGATGGATTGAATGAAACGGAAGTTTTGTTGCAGCAACTACTTGAGAATCAAACTATAAACAACGTAAACGATTAGAAGAAAATTGGAACAATGGTAACCCATGATTAGTGCAATGAACTGATTATAGTTCAAACAACACAATTGTTAACCCATATTTTAATACACAATGAAATGAAACAAAAACATTTAATCTAAATGAGATTTGAATAGGAATGGTACAAAGCTGGTTAGATATACCAAGCACAAACCAATGATTTGCCATTATGAATTCAGATAAAAATTGGGTTTACATAAGAACAAAAGAACGATGAACCATTGCAGAAAGACCATTACTTACTATAAATTACATACCAGATCAAACTCCACCTAGAATTATAGAAAAATGTCCTTTAGATAATTCTATAAATGTACCAGTAACCACAAATATATGAATACAATTTGATGAAAATATTTATGCACAAACATGATACAGTTTTGTTATCAAAAAAATTTCTGATGATAGTACAGTACAAAGTATAGATGTAACAAGTGAAGATGTAAATATAGACCACAATCAGTTTACAATCACATTAGATGTAAATAACTTTGAAAGTAATACATGATACTACGTATTAATCGATAGTGGTGCACTACAAGACATAGCATGAAATGTGTATACTGGTATATCAAATAAAACAGTTTGGAACTTTACAACTATTGATACAACAAACATACCAGAAATATCTTGAAATTACTATACGTGAGTAAGCAACAATTCTGCTACTATATGATGAACAATTAATTCTATATGATCTGGTACAATAATAGAGCGCGGTATACACCGAAGCACTATACAATGATTTACTGATGGTAAATGAAATAAAATATCAGAATTTGGTAATTGGACTAATACCTGATTATTTACAATTCCAATTAATTGATTGCCATCAGGTACAGAAATATTCTTCAAAACTTTTGCTGTAAATAGCTATGGTACATGATATAGCTCTACACAATGAAATTTTATAACAAAACCTGACACACCAATAATAAATATATCAGATATAAGTAACCAATCCTTTAGAGTAAATCGAAATACCATAAACTGAGCAAATAGTTATAGTTTATATGTTTCTAAAAACGCATCATTTAATAATCTTATAACGTGACATTGACTATCAACTTGAATAACTGAAACAACATATACTGTAGATGAGCTAGAAAAAGAAACAAATTATTTTGCAAAATTAGTAGCAGTAAATAGCGGTGGAGATAGTTTAGATTCAAATATTGTAAACACAACCACCACTTTTACTCCCAACCCTACAGTACGATTAAAATTTGAAGAATCTGTATGAGCTGTGGCATATGATTCTGCTTGAACGCACGATGGTATATTAGAATGAAATCCTACAAAACAAAAAAGTGGAGCATTAGATTATGCTTATGCTTTCGATTGAATAGATGATAAAGCAACTATTGTAGACTTTAATTATGGACCAGAATTAAGTATATATTTCCGGATAAAAAAAGATTCTGCTAATGATGATGAACATATATTTAGTCACTGAGCTGAAACTGATCCAAACTCAATTAATGCATACTTTGATAACACAAATCAAAAATTAATAACATCTATAAATGGTAATACATGAGCTATAGCAATCACATGATCAGACTATACTTGATTATTGGATAATGAACGACATATGTATGTACTTACTTTAGATTATCATTCTGTAACAGGGAAAGTACTTTCTAAAATATATATAGACTGAGAATTAACAGTAAGTGACAGCAGTATAACTGCACCAACAAACTATGATCCCACCACAAATATAGTATTATGAAGAAGATCACAAAGTCCTACTGCTGGTACATATTATAGTGGATATCTAGATGAATTTAAAATGTATAATCAGTACTTATTAGAAGAAGAAGTACAACAATTATATCTATCTACACTTGATGAAACACCACCTACAGCTACAGTTGAATATAGTCCATGATCATGACAATATACTACATCAAATGTAATAGCAACTTTGACATGATTTAGTGAAACGTGAGTAATCATAACAAACAACCTAGGACAAGATACATACACATTTAGTGAAAATGGATCCTTCGTATTTGAATTTAAAGATCCAGCTGGTAACACTGGAGAAACTACTGCTACTGTAACATGGATTGTCACAGGTACTTTAGATATATGAACACCTACAGAGTTCACATTTACATGAGACATAAGAACAAAAGATTTTGATCAAGAATTTACATGACAATTTACTTGAACAGATTACTTCTTTGTAGATGATCAATTATGATTAGACGCAGGATATTATACCACAATATCCGCTACCGACATAACTTGAGATACATATTCAGAAATAATAACAAGTGATAACTTGTTTATAAAAGCAAATTGAATACAAAAACTAAGTTGAGATGACAATAGTTTGGTAGAAATAAATAGTAGTCTAAATAATTATACCCCTCTTTCATGATCTATAAACTATATATTTAGAAATACAGCATCCAATGCAGATAAAAAATGAAAATATGGAGATCAACCATACTTAAAAATAAATTTACCATCATTAACACCAGCAGACACATATCACTGACAAATTATATTTACACTTTATGAAAACTAAAAAAACGCTTAAACGAATAAACGTTCAAACGTTTCAACGTTACAGTTCTATCACGCTGTAACGTTTTTTTATCTATTTTCTACATAGTGATGATCTATCCAAACCGTTTTGGTAAAAATTAAACTACCATCATTATCAAAGAATTCAAACAGATATTTATTTTCATCATTTATAGTAAGAGAGTTATACAACTTATATGCATAGAACACAAAGTTATCATCTCATGAATTAAATTTTTGTAGATAATAATTTCTATAAGCTCCAAAACCATTTGAGTCACTATGTGTTACACGTATTTTAGAAACAGTATCTGCTTTTAATGTTCACTTAATAGGAACAAAATCTTTATCTGTATAATAAGGATTATCACCAAAAGTCTCTATAACCACATTAAGATTTCATTCGTCTAACAATGCTACTTTTCATCATTGAACTACCTTATCCATTTCAGAGAAAAACTCATCTGCTAAATCATTTTGATTAACTCTCATAAGCATAAGCATAACTCGTCATCTAAGCTCTTGTCTACTTGGCCACTCTCCATATATCTTTGTCATAATAGCATTATCCTTTAATGCTTCTAGATGTCTACCGTAATATAGCTCTGTTTCAGGTGCAGCATAAGTTAATTGCCACAACAATCTAGACAACACAGTTCCAAACTGAGCTCTTGTCACTATTTCATTTGGATCAAAACTATCTTTTGGAGTCACTCAATCTTTGTGTAATCACATCAGATATAATTGACAAGAAGTCTTAGCATAATATTGCATTTCTTGA
Organism: Candidatus Absconditabacterales bacterium; assembly: GCA_035269265.1. Classification (GTDB taxonomy): domain Bacteria; phylum Patescibacteriota; class Gracilibacteria; order Absconditabacterales; family Absconditicoccaceae; genus JALOAF01. Next base: position 1,141 of record DATFJH010000024.1, on the reverse strand, counting down.
GATTCTTGATACATATCATCAAATTCACATACTTTTGTCATCTCAGGAGAGTTTCACAATATTCACATAGAGAATTCACTTATCATTTTCGCTAAATGTTTTCTCAAAAGAGGTCACATCATATCTGCAGTATCAATAGTTGGCATAGTAGTAATTCACATATTACATGCAAATACATATGCTTGATTTAATTCTTCTGAATATGTTGATCATGCTGCATCACATCATCTAGAACCATTATCTACATCTGGATCATAATCTTCATCATCATTTTCTACTTCTGAATATTCTCCACAATCTCAATCATATAAATCTCCAGAATTATCTCCGTCAGGACAATTATCTTTTGTTGGTTTATTAATTGGTACTCATCCTCCACCTCATCAACCTCATCATCATCCTCCACCTCATCATCAAGAAGTCTCTTCTTCTACTTTAAAAGAAAAAGAATAAATACTGTCTATATAGTTTCAAGCTAAATCTTTTGCTCAAGTAGACAAAAAAACATTATAATCAGTATTGTAAGAAAAACTAGAATTTGGATTTATAATTATTTTATTTCATTCCCAAAAATAATTCAATGATCAAATACTTGGCGTTATTGAAATTGAAGATTCAACACTTAATTTGTCCATATCTTCATTGAACAATATTTCTATATTTCTAGAATAATCAACACCATCAGATCAATCTGATGGAGATGTGCTTAAAACATAAGGAGAAATAGTATCATTTAAAGAATCTGGACTTATATATATATCAATAAAATTTGCTCTACGAGCTTGCATAGAAAACACACCTACATCATTATTTGTAGAAGGATAATGAGTTAAACACCCGTTAATCTCTCATGAATACGCATACCCTATAGGTAATGTTAATGTGTATGTTTTTATTACTGAAGATTGTGCATTTATAGAAAAATCATTTGGGCCTGTAATGTACATACCCAATTTATCATCATAACCCTCATGCAAACAAGCCTTACTTGCATAAGAATCATTTGTAATTGTACCATCTACAAATCACATAGTAACATCCACTCAAGTATAAGTCAAATTTTCTATTTTTACATCAAAATCATATGTGCCTCCAGGTGCAACTCAAGTTATATATAAAGATAAAGATTTATTTGAATCTT
>DATFJH010000023.1:0-3205 GCA_035269265.1 Candidatus Absconditabacterales bacterium | reverse complement strand
GATTATAAACAATATTTATATTTTATGTTTATGTCATTACTTGACAAATTAATCATTACTGGTAAAACATTTGATGAAATTTGTAAACCAAGTAATATGTCTGATATGATATTATTAAAAAGTTATTTAATACCTTTAATTGATGTTGTAGTTGAAATTAATAAGGTTCCTGAGTATAATACATTTTCTTATGAATATATTATTAATCATGTTGACAAAATTGGTGAGTCAATATATATTATTCAAAATGAAAACGAACCTAACTGTAAGATTGTTAATTTACCAGATGGTAGTATGGAAAAATTTTTAAAAGATAATCAATTAAGTATTAATTTATCTGGTGCATTATTTTATCGAAATGATTATAAATTTGGTATATTAAATCAATTTTTAAAAGAAAGATTATTTATGAGGAAAAAATATAAAGATAAAAGAGATGAATTTAAACCTGGTAGTGATGAATATCAATTTTATGATCGTAGACAACTGAGTTGTAAAGTTAACATCAATAGTAGCTATGGATTAACTGGAATGTCATCCTTTTTATTCTCTAACAAACAACTTGCTGCAAGTACAACTTTGTCTGGAAGGATTGCTTTAAAATGTAGCCAGGCAATTGGTGAAATGTATTTGAAAAGTATTGAAGAAAAATAGTATTTTTGACAACGGCAAAAAAGTTCATCAAAGATCGATTTTTTGCCGTTGTCAAAAAGGAGAAAAGGTATGCGAGAAACATTTTATACAAAAAAATTATATTCAGCTATTAGAAAATTGAATCTTGATCAAGAAGAGTTAGTAGGTCTTATTCTTTGTCTTTATATTAATGGATGTTCTTCAGAAGACTGTGCAAAACTATTTGGAACTACTGAAGATAAAATTATTAAATTTCTTAAATCTGAAGAGTTATATTGTTATCAGGCTTGTAGTAAGTGTGAGCGATTGAGAGATCGAGAGAATGATTTTCATCGATATAAAAATAGAAAATTTACGATTTGTAATGATTGTAAAAAAGAATATATAAAAAAATATAACAAAGAGTATCGTGAAAATAATGAAAATAAAATAAATCAATATACTCAAAAATTTAACAAAATTAATAAAAATTACATGAAAAAATACAACAGAATCTATTACAAAAATAATAAAGAGAAAAAGAAAAACCATATGAAAAAGTATAATCAAAAAAACGCACCAATTAAAATGATTCAAAAACTTGATATGTTTGAAGAAGTATCTGGTAATCAAGTAAGATGTAAATATTGTGGTCGATGGATGATACCAACTATTTCTCAAGTTGTTAATCGATTAAGAGGAATTAAAGAAAACGATAAAGGATATATTTATTGTTCTGAAGAATGTAAAGAAGAGTGTCCAACTTATGGTCAAGTTAAGTATCCAAAAGGATTCAAACAAGCTTCTTCTCGTGAAGTCAATCCAGTATTAAGACAGTTAGTATTAAAAAGAGATAACTACACCTGTCAAAAATGTGGAAAGACTCAAGAAGAGTTAACTGTTGGATTGCACTGTCATCATATTACACCAGTTGTAAATTCTCCCATAGAAGCAAACGATCCAAAAAATTGTATAACATTGTGTAAAGATTGTCACAAAGAAGTACATAAAATACCTGGTTGTGGGTATCATGAATTAAAATGTGTTTGACAACGGCAAAAAAGTTCATCAAAGATCGATTTTTTGCCGTTGTCAAAAAGGAGAAAAATGAATATAATATCTAAAGAAGAATTACTTAGATGGCAAAATGATGAAAAATTTCAATTAGAACAAATGATAAAAAATGGATATTATATTAGATATATTCATAATCCATCCGAAAAAGTTTGTTTGGAAGCTGTAAAAACTAATGCGTTATCTATTCAATATATTAATAATCCATCTGAAAATGTTTGTTTGGAAGCTGCAAAACAAGATGGACGCTGTATTAAATATATTTTTAACCCATCTGAAAATGTTTGTTTAGAAGCATTACATAATTGTCCAAAAGAACAATTAAACAATATAATTAGATGCATTGATATTGAAAAATATCCAGATATTTATGAAAAATACTGTTTTATGAAGATATAAAGACGATAATTTTTTGCCGTAATAACAAAGGAGAAAAAAATGGAAATCCCACAAGCCAATATAATTCAATCTGGAAACAGAGATATGCAATTTAATGGTGATTCACAATTTAATCAAAAAAATACTTATGAAATTGAGGAAATGCCAGAAATTCCTGAACCAAATATTGATTATAATATGCCAGAAATTCCTGAACCAGATTTTATAACAGAAACATTTTCAAATGGAAATAATAATAATCAAGATCCTATAACAAAAGAACCAGTCCAAATAATTAAATCAAAATATAATATTTTTGATATGTTCTGGTTAGTCAATGAAGACATATTTGAAGATATAAATAAATTAGAAGAAAATCAAGTACATTTTATATCTATCTCTTACAATATGGATTTTGGTAATTTAAAATTAACGTTATGTAATCTAACAGAAGAAGCTATTGATAATCATGTATTATTTAGACAACATATGACTACATTAATATCAGGAACAATTTATCCATCATCAGCATTTAGAATATTAAATTCAAATGAACATGAAATTATTTGTATGGAGCAACTTATTAATAAAACTGGAGAAGCATGGCAAAAAGAAAGACCAATGGTACAAGTTAATAAATATGATAGTAAATATGAATGTATTATTATAAATCCATTAAATAATAAAAGTTATAAATATATATTTAAAGATTGGCAAAAAAATGCTTTTGAACATAGTTTAAAATATATTTATAATGAAGGATTTCAGTTAAGAGGTCAAAAATGTGGGGGTAATTAAAATTATGTGGAAAATTCTGAAATTATTAAGTAATCAAAATAGGTTTGATTACAGATTGAGTTTAGAGATAAATAAAAAAGATTTTCCAGTAATAAAACATAAAAAAGGAGATTACATGGATACATTTAATATTATTGAAGATTCATTTATGCCAGAAATGGTTAACACTATGTTTAATGTAAATGAGGACATTATAATTGCATGTCCAAATGGATATAGATATTTAAAAAGAAATAAACTTGGTGGAATAGATATATTAACTGATAAGAAATTAGATGTTTCAAATTGTCAAATGGTAAATGATTGTGGAATATTGAATTTTAGACCAAAAGTAAAAATTTTG
>DATFJH010000022.1:0-4896 GCA_035269265.1 Candidatus Absconditabacterales bacterium | reverse complement strand
GCTAGATTAATGGACTTAGATATTGAGGAATTATTGGCTAAAAAAATGGAAATATTGAAAGTCAGATTTAAAAAATAATTAATTATTATGAAAAAATGAATTGATTATATATGAGCTGGTTGTGGCTGTTTGATTGTAAATGATGACAATCAAATCTTATTATTGAGTCACAATAAATTTGATTGAGCGTGGTCTCAGCCAGGTTGATCTATTGAGTTTGGAGAAGATATAGAATCGGCTATAAAAAGAGAAATAAAAGAAGAATTGTGAGTTGAAATTGAATTATTTTGACCAAAAACTTATGCTGAAACTATAGAAACTAAAAAATGAAAAAAACGTCATTGGCTTGTTTGAGGGCGTTTTGCAAAAATAATATCATGAGAACCAAAAAATATGGAACCAGAAAAACACGCAGAAATTAAGCGATTTGATTTAGATGATTTACCTGAAAATATTACTGCTTTTACAAAGCCTTACATAGAAGGATATAAAAAACGAAAAAAATGAAAATAATAGCAAAAAATAAAATAGCTTATCGTGATTATAATTTCGACAAATTTCATGAATTTGGGATAGTTTTAGTATGACATGAAGTTAAATCGATCAAAATGTGACAGGTAAATATTAAAGATGCTATAATAAGAATACAAGATAGAGAACTTTGGATTAAAAATATGGATGTACCCTTATACAACAAAACCAATCCAAAATTAGTACCAGATTATAAACAAAAATGAGATAGAAAGTTGTTGGTGAATAAAAGAGAATTAGCAAAAATATCTGCTATGATAGATAAACCTGGTAATGTGGTAGTTCCACTTGAGGTATATCTAAATAAAAAATGATTAGTCAAAATAAAAGCTTGAGTATGAAAACTAATGAGAAAAGTACAAAAAAAACAAATATTAAAAGAGAAAGATATTAAAAGACAAATGGAAAAAGATATTAGAAATTATTAAAAACCTCCCTGTCGTCCTGAACGAATTTGAAGGATATAGAGGTTTTACTTTAATCTGTTATTGTAAGGCACGAAGCAATCTAGAATACCAAAACACTAGATTCTTCGCTTCGCTCTGAATGACCGTTTATGTGTGTATTATCTGAAGAATATTTTTTTGTATATCATCTCCATAGCAAGCTTGATGCTATTGGAATTTTTTTGTCATTTTTGGAGACTATAATCTGTATAGCGAATATTTACTGGAACTTCTTTAAATTTTAACTTATGCTTTCTAATTTGCTCATTAAATTCATTGGCATAATGCATACCATCTGAATTTAATTGTATTCTTTTAAAAGATTCTATATCTACAACTCTATATCAATTATGTGGGTCAGATATGTTAGTTTTGTAAAACAAAATAGTAACTAGTCTAGAAATTGACAATATTACCTTTCTCATTGGTGGTATATTTTTAGCAACTCATCATTTTATAAATCTAGATCACAAATAAGCATTATATTTTCAATTATCCTTTTCAATTTCTGAAATAAATTTGTCCATATCTTTTATATCCATTTGACCATCTGCATCAAATCACACAAACCGATCTACATTTAACTCCTTTGCATGTGTTTGTATAAATTTATATCAACTCTGATTCGCAGCTCCACCTCCTCTATTTATTGTGTGCGATATTATTACAAACAAACAATTTTTATGTTGTTTCTTTTTTTGTTCTAAAATTTCTAACGTGTTATCTTTTGAACCATCATCAACAAAAACCATTTTTTTAAATCACTCTGCTACTATTTCATCTATTACTTTTCATATAACTTTTCACTCATTGTAAGCTCTAATATTGAAAATAAACTTATCTTTTTCTATTTTATTTTTAAAATTTTTAATTTTTTCTTTAGATTCATCATATGCTTTATTTATAGCAAGTTGAGATATAAATCTTGTTAATTCTTGTTTATCTTTTGTGTGACTATTTAGTAATGTAACATAAAAATAAGCTAAAACTACTAAAGATCAATATACAATTAAATCGGCTCATCTTGTCAGACCAAAAAACCTTCAAAAACTGTTTAATAATTCGTTATTGATAGCAAAAAGTATTATTGAACCAGATCATAATACAAAAACCAAAAAATGAAGAATATTCATTTTTTTGCGCTTATATAAGTCAATTCAAAAAAGAAAAAATATTATTGCTATTATTATAATGAAAAACTGCAATAAGGACATTTATATTTTTGTATTAAAATAAAAAAATAACATTTCTGCTATTTTTCTATCTTTCTACTTATTTTTTTCAATATATAATGTTTTATTCTTATCCTAAGCCTGTCCATCAAGTAGTCATGCAATACGAATAATCCAGTCTATGTAAATTAGATTGCCACATCTCATATTCATTCGACTCCCAAGCACTTCTGCGGGGCACAGCGCAATGACGGTGGGTTATTTATTTTTTTCAATATTATTTAAATATCTTCGAGCATCTTCTATGGCTTGATAAATAGATCTTTTATACTCTCGTCACAAAACTTGTTTTGCTTTTTGAGGATTTGCTATAGAAGTATCTATATCTCAGGGTCTTCTATCTACTACTTTTGAAGATATTTCTTTTTCGGTAACTTTTTTAGTAAGATCTATAATTTCTTTTACAGATTTTCAATCTCATGTTCATATATTGAATATATCATAATATCACTTTTCTATATCAATATTATTTTCTTTTTCGTATTCATTATATCTTATTAATTGATTATAAGCATTTAAATGTGCTTCTGCCACATCCATAACATGAATATAGTCTCTAACTCATGTTCAATCTTCTGTGTCATAATTATCTCAATATATTTGTACCTGATCTATTTCTCATTTTGCTACTTTTAAAATATAAGGTATTAAATTCCCAGGAATTCATTTAGGATTCTCTCATATAAGTCACGAATTATGAGCTCAAACAGGATTAAAATATCTAAGATTAATTGTATTAAATCCTTTATATGTAGATAAATCTTTCAACATATATTCCATAATTAATTTTGTGGTACCATAAGGATTGTAAGTACCTAAACGATCATTTTCACTAAATGGAGGTAATAATTTGGGTGAATCATAAACAGTAGCACTACTTGAAAATACTATATTTTTTTTATCATATTTTTGCATCAATTTCAACAAATTATGTGTCCCAATTATATTATTTTCATAATACAAAAATGGATCTTGACAACTTTCTCATACAGACTTCTTTGCTGCAAAATGTACTACTCCATCAATTTCTGGATTATCTTTGAAAACTTTTTCAAATGTAGAAATATCTCTAATATCTAAGTTGTAAAAGGTCGGTTTTTTACCAATTAGTTCAGAAATATTTTCTAACACCGATTGATGAGAATTTGATAAATTATCAACAATTACTATATCATATCAAGCTTGACCAAAAACCACACAAGCATGTGATCATATATATCACAATCCTCAAGTAATTAGAATCGTTTTGGACTCTTCCATAAAAAAAAATTAGCAATAAAAAATTTGCTGATATAATATAATAAGTTAAAACTAAAATGCAAGTGATTGATTTTTTGTTGTTTATAAAAATATTGATTTTTTGTTGTTTATAAAAATATTGATTTTTGTTTTAAAATATAGATAGTAGCTATACGAAATTAATAAAAGAAAAAAATGGTAAAATTTAAAAAAATTGATAGCGCAAATAAATTTATTTTTTGGTGTGCTATGGGTATTATGTTGTTTTATGCTGGTATTATATTATTGGCAAGTTAATTATTAATTTATAGTTGTTATTATTAAGAAAAGTCCTAGTTTCTAAGGGCTTTTTTTATTGATTAAGTCTTTTTGTGCAAAATCTTTCTTTTAAATCAAAATCTCTTTCTTTGCCTGTTTTCATATCTTTTACTCTATATACTCATTTTTCTTTTTCTTGTTCTCATAGAATTACAACAAAATTATACTCTTGTTTATCAGCATATTGAAATGCTTTTCATAATTTTTGAGTTTCTAATCCACAAGTCACGTTTCTTCATTGTTTTCTAAGTTTATTAGCTAAGTTTAGAACTTCATTTTCAAATCATGATTCTAAAATTGGTAAATACATATTCTTAATATCTGTTTTTTGAATAATTTTGTCTAACAATCCTCGAGATTCTAAGAATAACTTCATTGTTTCATCTCCTGGTGCAAATCAAATTGCTGGCATATGTAATTCTTTATTAAAAATATGTGATAATCCATTATATCTTCATCCACCGAATAAAGCTCTGTTGTTGTCTGGGTGTATATCAAATATCTCAAACACTAGTCAATCATAGTAATCAAAACCTCTAATTAGACTTGGCTTAAACTCAATATATTGAGAATATCAAAGATCAGATAATTTTTTTATTATATTATTTGTGAGTACAACAAAGGCATTTTTTTGCATATCAAAAACATTCATAATATCGCTTAAATTATCACAACCCAAATATTGTAGAATCATTTCAATTTGTTCCTTAGATACACCAATATCATTTAAAGATAAACTAAAATCTTCATTAGAAATTTTATCATATTTATCCATCAACCTTACGACTTTTAATCTTATATCTGGATCACGTAATCCAATTTTATCAATTAGAATTTCATCAAGAATTTTACGATTATTAATATGTAATTTCCAACTATTTTTTGGTGGTTTGAATGCCAACATTAATTCCATAGCTAATTGGAAAATCTCTATTTCAGCATTTTCTGATTCAGAACCAAAAATATCTACGTTTAGCTGCCAAAATTCTCTATTTCTACCTCTTTGTGGTCTCTCGTTACGATAAAAATTGGCAATACTAAAATATCTAATTGGTTTTGCCAATTGATTATAATTTTTGGATACCATACGAGTAACTGTAGGTGTCATTTCTGGTCTCAGGGCTAAATCT
>DATFJH010000021.1:0-2281 GCA_035269265.1 Candidatus Absconditabacterales bacterium | reverse complement strand
ACATTAAAAATTCTTACTACAAATAATTTTCCAGAAGAGCTTAAAAAAATTATAGAAATGTTAGAAAATAAATGATTAAACACAAACATTTCTTATACTTCTAAAGAATGATTTGATGAAGCAATGAAACGATACGAAGAGTATGACAAACTTATATCAAAAGAAAAAGATGCAGAAACAAAACAATCTCAGGCTTCTGGTAAATGAGCAATCTGAATGCTAAAAGAAGTTTTTGAAAAAAGATCTACCATGGAACCATGAGATTACATCATGGAAACTATAAGATTAGCGTTCCAAACTGGAGCTTCTGACCTTCATTTCCAACCACAAGAAGATTGAGTACTTGCAAGAGTTAGAATAGACTGAGTATTACAAGAAATTTTAAAATTCACACATGATGATTTCAAAAAATATCTTCAAAAAATGAAGTTTATTGCTGGTACAAAGATGAATATAGACTATATACCACAAGATTGAAGATTTTCATTTGAAGCTACAAGTAGAAAGTGAGAACATAAAAAAGTAGATGCAAGAATAAATTTTATGCCAGGTATTGAATCTGAAAGTACAGTAATTAGATTTTTAGATCCTACTAAATGAATATCTAATTTTGAAAAAATAGGTTTTGTGTGAAAAACATATGATACATTAAAATCAGGTTTAGAAAAAAATACTGGTATTACTATTTTTACAGGTCCTACATGATCAGGTAAAACCACAACTCTATATACAATATTAAATTATTTAAATGATTGAAAAGAAAAGATCATCACACTTGAAGATCCTGTAGAATATGAGTTGGCATGAATACAACAATCCCAAATAAACTACAACAAATGATATACATACGCAAAAGGTCTCAAGGCCATATTAAGACATGATCCTGATATTATATTGGTTTGAGAAACAAGAGATTGAGAAACTGCTGAAATTAGTATAAATGCAGCACTTACTGGTCATAAAGTATTTACTACATTACATACAAATTCTGCAATTGAAGCTATACCAAGATTAATAAATATGTGAGTAAAACCATATATGCTTGCTCCATCACTAAATCTTGTAGTTGCTCAAAGATTAGTTAGAGGATTGTGTCCTCATTGTTCTACAAAAAGAGACGCTAATTATGCAGAAAAAACAGAAATACAAGACAATATAAAAAAGATTACAGATGCAAACCCAAATATAAAACTAGAGTTTGATTGAAAAGTACCACAAGCAGTATGATGTGACAAGTGTAATTGAAGTGGTTATCAATCAAGAATAGCTATTATAGAAACTTTTAAAATTACAGATGATATAAAAAAACTAATAGTAGAGTGAAGAACTTGAGTAGATCTTTATTCAAAAGCTAGGGAAAATTGATACCTTACTTTAAGAGAAGATTGAATTATCAAAATGCTAAAATGAGAAACAACCCTAGATGAGATTAGAAGAGTTTTATAAATTAACATATTAATTTTATAATGGAATTATCAAGATTACAAATTACTAATACAGAAGATAAAAGCTGATTGAAAAAAAGTGCTGAAAATTCTAAAAATGAAATATTAAAAAATCTTGGTTTAAGTAGGCCTGAATGATTGGTTTTTCAAATTAAAAAATATTTGATAAATTTTCTAAAACACAAATAAAAGTTTTTAATTTAAAATTAATTAAAGATTGTAAATATATAACCTACCAATATTAATTAGTAGGTTTTTTTTATCTCAACAAAAACAATATAGGGATAAACATAATAATAATCAAAAAAATTACAAAAACATATTTGTTATCCAATATTTTATCTGTGAAGTAAGATATAGCTTTTTTATAAAATTTAAATATTATCATATATATTGTAACCGACACTATTGTAGCAGCCATAAAAGCCAATATAACTTTTGTTCACAAAACACTATTAGTCAAAACTCATAAAAGAAGAGTATCCAAAAGAGTTGTAATGTTTGCTCAAAGTATATAAGGAATTAAATGTCTTCTGGTGATTATTTTTCTAACATATAATGGTAACAACAATGTTACACTTATAGAAAGTGACATAGTCAAAGCAGTAATAATCAATCCAGACAAAAATGCATTTCTCCTATTTTCAATTTTATGTATTTTAGCTACTACTTTATCATTTTTTACAAATGAAAAGTTTTTGTCAAAAGCAAACAATCATCAAACCAAAAATATAATTCACATTATCAATATATTTATATTTCATGGAATATGAAATTTTATCCAATTTGAAACTAAAGAAACCAAATCACTTAATCCAAATCAATTATTTAATGAT
>DATFJH010000020.1:0-5395 GCA_035269265.1 Candidatus Absconditabacterales bacterium | reverse complement strand
CTTACAGGGGAAGAGTTGTAATACAAAAAGCAATCACCTCTCCCTTACAGTGGAGGTATTTTAGGGTTGCAATGATTGAACTTTTTTTTATAAAATGACTGACTTGTTTACATTTTTCTCTTAATAAATGAAAAATAAAATTAAAAATCTAAAAGCGTTTACACTGATAGAGATGTTGATCGTGATAGTAATTATTGGTATATTGGCAGCAGCATTGATACCAAGACTTTCTAGTGCTAGAGGTAGAGCAAATGATACAGCTAGAAAAGCTACACTTTCTCAAGTAGCAGCAGCTCTTGTGTCACACCAGATAGATAAGGGATATTTCCCGAAGGTATGTGGAGATTTGTCTTTAGCAAAAACATGACTTTTAATTGCTTGATTAGATGACATACCAGAAGATCCTGCTAATGCTACTGTTAATGGGTTTTCATGATCTATGTCGGAATGACAATATTGATATTGTGCAGTAGAAAAAAATTGACAAGATCGAGCTTGATTTATTTTAGCTGCAATAGCAGAAACAGAATGATGAGCAAATTATGTTCATACAGGATCAACTGATTTAGCAGATCAAACATTTGAACAAATTCAAGCCAAAAAGTGTGCCAAACTATGTAAGTCTGATTGAGACACCTCTGATTGTGAATCAGAATGTATTTATACTAATACATCTGAACTTAGATACATATACATTCAATAAAAAATTATTTCACAAAAATATAAAAGTCCCGTCCTCGCAGTACTGCGAGGACGGGACTTTTTTGTTACCCCAAAATAGTCCCCCTGTAAGGGGGAAGCCCGCCTGCCGGTAGGCGGGGGACCCGGGACGGGTAGGGGGTTTAAAACCAAACCCCAACTAGTTTCACAGAGCAACTTCCCCTTACAGGGGAAGAGTTTGTTAGATTACTCTACAAAGATAGCTTCTGGCCATAATTCAATTCCAAAAGTTTCTTTCACTTTTGTCTGTATTTGATTCGCAAAATTCTTCACATCTTGACCTGTAGCTGGTCATTCATTCACCAATATTAGTGCATGGTTTCTATACGTCCCAACCTTCCCATCATTTTGTCATTTGAATCCACACATATCTATCAATTGCCCAGCAGACAATTTCACACCATCTTCTACTTCAAATCATTTCAATTCCGGATGTTCTTTTTGTAGTCTATCCCATTCACTTTCACTTACGACAGGGTTTTTGAAGAAGCTACCAGCTGTTCATATTTTTTCTCGATCGGGTAGTTTAGCTTTTCTGATCTCTGTAATTGCTTCTACAAACTCACTTGGTTTCAAATTATTTTCATCAAATCACATTTCAGATATTTTTTCAGAGATTCATCTGTATTCAGTATTAAATTTGTAATCGTTATTAAACTTTTTAAATTCATATGCCACGTGAGTGATGATAAATTTATTTTTCAAATCATTTTTAAATATACTATCGCGATATCCAAAATTGCATTCTTTTGCATCCAAGATCCTAGTCTCCTTCGTCTCCAAATTTACTCATTCGACAGTTTTGATGATATCCTTGGATTCTACACCATATGCTCAAAGATTTTGTACAGCAGTAGCTCAGACACTACTAGGAACAAAAGCTAGATTTTCCATTCATACCAAATTTTTGTTTGCGCATCGTACGACAAAATCTGTCCAAGCTTCTCCAGCTCATACTCTGATTTGTACTTTTTCATTATCTTGAGATATGATTTCTTTTCACAAAATATTGTTTTTGATCACAAGTCATTGGTAGTCGTTTACAAATATTGTGTTGGCTCCAGATCCCAAAAAATATTTTTTGTTTTCTTGGTACACATCACTTTCAATCAACTCTAAAATATCATTAGCACTTTTGATTTCACAAAAATATTTTGCTATAGAAGATATTTTGAAAGTGTTGTATTTTTTTAGATTGATGTTGTTTTGTATTTCCATGATACTGAATTTTATTCTAAAATACTGTCCCCCTGTAAGGGGGAAGAGCCTGCCTGTCGGCAGACAGGGCTCGCTTGCGAGTAGGGGGTTTAGTAGGCAATACTGCCGACTTAAAACCCCACCACCCCCGCAGTACTGCGGTGGTCCCCCTCCCCTTACAGGGGATGAGTTACTTTTTACTATAAACAAAAAGCTCTCCCATTCAATAGGAGAGCAGATATAAATTTAGTCCCTCTCCTATTAGGAGAGGGGTTGGGGTGAAGTTCTAAAACATAAAGTTCCTAAAAATTCATTTTAATTTATTTCTTTTTTCTTTCTCTTTTTTTTCTTTTTCTATTTTTTTGTATTCCTCACTTACCAAAAAAATAAATTTATTCAATTTTTCCATTACTTGCATTTTTTTGTTTGGATTTTCTTGTAGATCATTTGTTTCGTCATACAACAATTCATTATCTATCAAAACATTCAAAGATTCTTTGTTTATCAAAAATTCTAGTTTGTTTGTGTTTGTTGTTTCATCACTTTTGTTGAATTCTATTTTTTCTATTTCTACAATATCATCTTTTGTTTTTACATTGTATGTAATAGTCATTCTATCATCATTTGCTCATACAAGATCAAAGTCATCTTTTTGTTCCAATACTTCATTTATAGCTTTTGTTTTCCTTAGCAGTTCTTCAAATTTGTTTTGTAAATCAGTTTTCAGTGGATTTACTTCAAATTTTTCTTCCTCTACTTTTTCCTCTTTTTCTACTTTTGTTTCTGTTGTTGATTCACCTTTTTGTTCTTTAATTTCATCATTTTGTTCTATTTTGTTTTCTAATTTATCGGTTTCTTCTTCTTTTTCTGTTTTGCTATTGTCTTGTACAATATCATCTTTTGTTTTGTAACTCTCTTTTTCTTTAGATGATTTATTGTTGTCAATTTCTTCTTCATTTTTAGACTTTTTCAATTCTCAATCATTTTTTGCAGTAGACGCCATTTCATTAGATATATTTTCATCATAATCTGGTCTAGCTTTTGCTTTTTGTTCAACTTTTTCAATTACTTGATCTATATCAATGTCTTTATTTTTTTGATTATCAGTATTTTCTTCTTCTACACTATCTATATCAAGATTTTCTATTTCATCCAAAGCATCAATTTCTGGACTTTCATCAAAATTTGGTTCATCTCTTTTTTCAAAAACCTCTTCAGTTTTTGGTTCAAAACTTTCAGCATTTTTTTGTACAAATTCTGGTTCTGTTTTTACAATTTTCTCTTTTTCCTGTGTTATATCATTATTATCTTGTTGGGTTTGATTGTTGTCTTGCGATATTTCATCGTTTTTTTGTACCATATCTTCTTTTATAGGATTTAACTCCTCAATATTTATTTCTTCTTTTGGTTTTCAATTATCATTTTTCAATTCTCAATTGTCCTTTATGGGTGTTAATTTTTCATCTTCTTCATTAAATGGATCAAAAAAATCATCATCTTCATTATTTTGTTTTTGATTATAATTTTGTGTTTCTATTTTGTCTTTATTTGTTTCTTCTTGTGTTTCATTAGGAATATTTTCTATAATTTCTGGTTCTTTCTTATTATCTTCTGTTGTAATTTCTTTTTTTTCTGTATCAAAAACATCAGAAGAATCTTCTTGATTTATTGATTGATCAATATTATCTTTTTTTTCTTCTACTTTTGTTTCCTCATTATTTGTTTCTCATTCATCATCTATAGGTTTCAAAATATCGCTGTTTGCAAAAATATCATCACTACCACCAAAAATGTCATCATTTTGGCTATCATCTTGAGCCCCTTGTGCTTGAGGATCTTTAAATTGATTTTGATCTGTCATTTTTTGTTGGAATATGTCATAAAAATCTATATTACAATTATAACCATAAAAGGTAAAAAATGCAAATTTATGCACTGTCATTTCGAGTATAATTGTCGCTAAAGATGTAATAGTTTTGTTATCTCTCAAGACAACATAGATAGTTTGGAATAATAGCATTGTTATCCCCTTTATTAAAAGGGGAACAAGGGGTTTAAGAGTTTTAAACAAACCCCCAACCCCCTTTCAAATAAAGGGGGCCAAAATATAAAATATTGGCTTTTAGAAAGTAAAATTAAATAGTGGAACACGAAATAATCTATACAAAAAATAGACACTGATATGCTAGAATTAAAGACGGGAAATTAGTCATAGCAATTCCCAGACTTTTGAGATACAACAAAAAATTTAGAGATACTTTGATTCAGCAATGAGAAAAACTTCTGGAAAAACACAAAAAATACAATCACATTAAGACTCAAGATCAAGACACTGTCTTAATCTTTGGAGAAGAAGTTCCCAAAAATGAATTCAAATGAGATTTAACTAAAAATCTAAAAAGTATTTTACTAGAATATATCACACCAATAGTAGATGAATATTCACAAAAATTATGAAAAAAATATTCAAAAATTTCAGTCAGAAAGGCAAAATCAAAACGATGATCTTGTTCATCAGATCAGAAACTTATGTTCAATTTAAATTTGTTACATCTATCTACAAAATATGTGAGATATGTAATTATTCATGAAGTTTGTCATCTCAAACACAAAAATCATTCCAAAGATTTCTGGGCAGAAGTAGAGTGATTTTTACCAAATTATAGAGAAATTAGAAAAGAGATGAAAAAAATGATAGTCGAGTAGAGCTTTAAACATAATTTAGGCATTCTTCCCCTTGGGGAAGTTGCTCTAGTGTAGTTGGGGGTTAATAACCCCAAGTTTAAAAATAAAAAAGTCATAATGACCCAGAGTCGACCAAATTATAATCAAAACAACAAAAATTATGCTAGAGAAAATAGAAAAAATTCAACAAAGTGTGAAGGATTGATTTGGCACATGATTTTGAAAAACAAGAATCTTTGAGTTAAATTTATGAGACAAAGAACAATATGAAATTATATTGTAGATTTTTATTGCAAAGAATTAAAATTAATTATAGAGATTGATTGAGAAAGCCATAACTATAAAGTTTCTTATGATGAGAAAAGAAAAAAATATCTAGAGGAAATATGATTTAAGGTGTTGGTTTATACTGATGATCAGGTATTGGCTAATTTAAATTGAGTTGTTGAAGATATAAAATTCCAAATCTCCAAATATATTTAAAAAAATAAAGGTCGTTTGAATTCTTCCCCTACGGGGAAGTTGTATTGCTTGCCCTCGTGAAACGGGGCGGAGCTAGTTGGGGTTAATTGATTTTGACAAATAACCCCAAACTAGTCACACTATTCAGTGTGACAGAACAGCTTCCCCCAAGCCTGCCTGTCGGCAGACAGGGGAAGAATATTTTTACGATATATTTAAAATCTGATGTCTGTGATTTTTCTATTATAACCCATCTCAGAAAGTTTTTGGTTTACTTTTTCTAGTAGTTCTTTTTTTTGCCTAAATGCTTGTATCTTGGTTTCTTGGTCTT
>DATFJH010000019.1:0-2617 GCA_035269265.1 Candidatus Absconditabacterales bacterium | reverse complement strand
TTTAATATCTTTTGTCATTTCCTTGACTCCATCTTCCAAAAATTTTGCTACATTTCATACATAATCCATTTTTGATTCATATACATTTCCTTCATCATCATTTTTTTTACTTTTTTTCTCATCAAAAAACCATCCTGACATCAGAAAGTTTAACAATCGTCTATTAAATCTTCATATCATTTTGGATGGTAATTAATTTTATAAACAAATAATTTATATTCAAAATACCATTAGTTTCAAGAGTAAGAAGAAAATGTCTTTTATACGTTATTTTGTCATTTCGACCGAATGAATATGAGCGGAGAAATCTCTTTAAATATTAAAAGGGATCTCTACCCCAGGGTACTGTATCTTCCTTCAGAATTAACCTCGTCCAAATTGGTTGAAATGACATTGATTTGATCAAAAATCTTATTATATTAAAAAAGTGTATGAAGAATTTTAAGCATTCAGGCTGGATTTTTCACTGTGCCCGCCTGTCAGACGGACAAGTTCAGAATGACGCAGTATAGTACTATATACTATATAACGTCATTCTGAGTGGAACGTCCCGAATCTTGAGTATCAAGATCCGAGGACAGTTCTCCCGTCAGAACTGCGGGACTCGATTAAGTCGGTGAAGAATCTAGCCTTTATACTTTATTATATCTATAAAAAAATATGAGAAATTACAAAATATTTTTATTTACTCTAGTTGTGTTATGATTATTTTCTAGTACATACTGATTTGATTTTACTACAGATTGTGAAAAACAAACTTTTGTCGTAACTGCATATTATTCACCAGAAGATAATCAAACTTTTTATTACAAACCATCAGTAGAAGCAGAAAAAACTTTAAACTGAAACGGTACTCACGGAGCCAATGGTAAGGCAGTTTTCAATTGAATGTTGGCAGCGCCAAGTACATATGATTTTGGATGAAAAATATATTTTCCATCATTTTGAGTAGGAGAAATTGCGGACAGAGGAGGAGCAATAGTTCACGCTTGAGAGAGATGACACAATCATGATCGTATAGATATTTGGATGTGAAAATGAGAAGAATGATTGATTAGAGCACTTACTTTTGGAAAGAGGACCGTAACTTGATACTATTGTACTAAGCAAGATTTGAAAACACTGTGAGCTAATCCTAAAGTTTGATTAAACTTTGATGCGATACCAGTTATGAAATATTTTTTTGATTCAGCATTGTTTATCCAACAATTAGAATATGGTAGAACCGATATACGAGTATACACATTACAAAAATATCTAATGAAATTTGGTTATATGGACAAAAAAACTTGATATTTTTGACCTGAAACAAAAAGAGCATTATGTAATTATCAGCTTAGGAGATGAATTACTAGTAGAAAATATTGTGGAGTATTTGGTCCACGTACTAGGTATTATATGAAGTTAGAAGCTAAGGCTAGATGATTTTTACCAGATTTTGGAGAAATTACTACATTTGATGATATTGTTTCTTATGCTGCAAATTATAATTGAAACAGACAAAATCTAGAAATTACCAATTCATCATTATCAACTACCAATTATTTTAATATAGCATATAAAAAATGAACAACAGATTCTAAAATATCAGATTTGCAAGATATGCTCAGACATTTCTGATTTTACCAATGAGAATTAAATAGTACATATGATTGATCTACAATAAATGCAGTTTACGATTTTCAAATAGCAGCTGGTATTTTATCAGCAAATGATTATTCTAATCCAGCTAGATGATGGATGTGACCTTCTACTAGAAAGGCATTAAATGAGAAGCGAATAGAATTTCAGGAATGGAAGAACAATCCCCCTTATGAAGGGGATAAAGGGGTATAAAAAAACAAATCCCACCGGTCTCGGTCAAAAATATGACCGGACCACCTCCCTTATTAAGGGAGGCTATGCCAAACTAATTTAATAATTAACAATACAAAAATGCAAAAAGAATTTATGCAAGAAGCAATCAAACTTTCAAAAGAAAACATAGAAAAACAATTTGGATGACCTTTTGGAGCAGTAGTAGTAAAAAATGGAGAAGTAGTAGGAAAATGATTCAATCATGTGATCAAACATAACGATCCAACTGCTCATGCTGAAATACAAGCTATCCGTGATGCTTGTAAAAATTTAAATACCTTCGATTTAAATGGATGCGAGATATATACTTCATGCGAACCATGTCCTATGTGTCTTTGAACTATATTTCGAGCTAGGATAGAAAAAATATATTATGCTAATACACAAAAAGACGCTGATGAAATAGGTTTCGACGACGGAAATTTTTATCAAGAATTTTCAAAACCAATTGACCAAAGAAAAATCCCAGAAGTACAGTTTATGTATGAGGAGGCTAAGAAAGTTTTTGATGAATGGAAAGAAAAAGTAGGGAATGTAGAGTATTAAGAAAAGAGGGTTTAAAAACCCTCTTTTTATTGTCTATATACAACAATAGTTTCACCTTTTATTATAGTTTTTTGTTCTAATGGTTCGTTGCAAAACCATTGACCTAAATTTGTGAAATACATTATTCCCTCATTTTTTAAAACTCGATTACATTCATCATAATCGACTTGATAATTTCTTATACCGACTATGATATCAAAAGAGTTATCATTAA
>DATFJH010000018.1:0-2076 GCA_035269265.1 Candidatus Absconditabacterales bacterium | reverse complement strand
TACAAAAAAAATGACCAACAAAAACGGTAAGGAAATATTACAAAAATATGTAGATACTTTTTTAAAAAATGATGAAAATTTATCTTTTTTTATACTTAGCGGACCTCAAGGCATTGGAAAATCTCAAATTGTACAAGATGTTGCCAAAGAGTCTCTTTGAAATTATTTTACAAATGATTTTTTACATATCAAAGATTTTTCATTTGAACTATGAAAACAGCACAATATAAGGATAGAAAGAAAAGATAGTGAAACATATAAAACATTATTAAAAGAACATAACTACATAGATATTTGAACCAGAGAAATAAATTCTCGATTACAACAATCTCCTAGTGGAAACAAAAAAATATTGCTAATAGAAAATATAGAGAGAATGACGATAGCAGCCATTAATGCTTTTTTGAAAACCTGTGAAGAACCATTACCAAATAGAATTATAATCGCTACCACAGCCAATAAATCTCAAATTATTGATACTGTAATTTCAAGATCGATAATTATACCATTTCAAAAAAAAGATTTCATATCAAAATATGATTTAAAAAAAGATTTAGATCATATTGTGAGTGTATTAGCCACAGATACTAATATCCACAAAAAGCACGCACTTTTGTCAGAAATAAACAAAAAAGGACTTATTAAGCCATTTCTTGATGAGCTTATAGCTTATTATATTTTACAAAAAGACTTCAAAAACTCAAATAGATGGTTAAAAATAAAAAAAATGTCTTATTCCAATGTTAAAATGGATAATTTATTATTTTATTGATTATTAGATTAAATTTTGATTTTCTAGTTTTTCTTTTCGTTCTAAATATTTTTTTTCTAGTCTTTCATAGTGAAAATTATCAACTTTTGATTTTATTGCTGGTATAAGGAAATAATCTTTTGTCTCTAATAATTTTTTTAATAAATAATTTTTATCCATTATTTCCTTTTTTTCTTCATCTTTTTTGTACATAGTTTTTAAACTATCCAATCTATCTGCAAATTTAACATTCAATTCTTTTTTTCATCGCTCACTCATGTTGCCGTAATAATCTTCTTGTCTTTCTTTTTTTAGGTGGGTTTTATCTTTTTTTGTGTCGCCATAATAATCTAATGGTTTTTTACTAATATTTTCTAAACTTTTTGATATGTCTTCTCAATATGTGTTTTTTACATGATCTATAGTATATCATGGTACATTTTCTACAGCATCATGAAGAATCGCTATAGTGCATTTTTCTATTGTTGGATTTGGTCAAGAGATTATTTCCTCTAGGATTCATAATAAATGATGAAATCATGTCTTATTTTCTTGTTTTCTGGGTTCATCAATAAATAATGCTTCCATTTCTATAAAAGCTTTTTGAAAAAGTTTAATTTTTTTATTAATATCTTTCATATCAAATCAATTTTTATAGTTTTTTTCTATTATTATAGCACAATATTTTATCATTGCTTCTTTATTGATATTGTTAAGTGTTTTGAATAATTTATTTTTGTTTTTATCATTTATATTTTCTATTCCATTGTTTGCCAACAAAACTTCGTTTAGTTTTTTCAATGTTTGAGATCAATCAATTACAGGAAAACCATGTCTACAATTTTTAGACACAAGATCTAACTCTGTTTCACATCTAATTAAACTATGTCAATTCATTAGTATAACCATTTTTTTGTATTTTATAAATTCATAACTATTTTAATTATAATCAAAAAATTTTATTTTACAAAAAATATTGATTTCTTTTTTATGACATTTTTATTTTATTTTTCAAATTTCAATTCTTTTATTTTTTCTAAGTCTTCTATTCAATAACGTTTATATACTGCTGTAGTATTTTCTGAAGTTGTTGTCTTATTTTCTACATTTAATTTTTCCAAAACCTTTTCTACTGACTCCTTGTCTGGTCCCTCTATTTCCAAATAGGGGGGTATTAAAGGTCGTAGATCTAATTCTACATCACAATCGTCTAATTTATATGATATACGAGTGTTTTCTTGATAAGCTTTAGACTTATATCACAATTGTTCTAATATTTGATTGGTTTTTTCAAAATTATCTACAACTATTTCCAATTCTTTTGT
>DATFJH010000017.1:0-2102 GCA_035269265.1 Candidatus Absconditabacterales bacterium | reverse complement strand
ATTAGGAAAAAAAGTAGAACGTGAGATATTTAAATACGAATGAATCTTAACAGAAAAAATGTTGGATCAAGAAAAATGATTAGACAAGGTTGTTTGATCTTTCTACAATATTGTATATAGTTATTTTCCTAAATTGAGTTTAGTAGAAGGAGAATAAAGATAAAATACAAAAAAGCTACAGTAAAAAACTGTAGCTTTTTTTAGTCAAACAAAGCAAATAGCGATATTATTAAAGCTATTATACTTATCAATTCAATAATTAATATAACACGTGATAATATGACAATATTACCATCCTCTAATGAGTCCGAGGATTGATTTTTATTAATTATATGATCATACTCATCTTCTCTAAATCTAAGTGTTTTTGTGGCCTTAGATTTATCTACAACAATACCAAAACCAGATGGTTTCAGTTGTTTTGTGTCTTTACTAAATCGTCCCATAGTCAATAATTTGTTTGCGTTTATATTTGGTATTAATATTTATGTGCTTTTTATTTTACTAGGTGTAGAAATACTCATTCATATTTTTGTACATCTTTGATTTTTACTATTTCTCAACTATCTAATTCTATTTCTCCAGAATCTCACTTCTGTCATCCAGATTCTGCATAGAACGGTGTTTTATCGAATATTAAAACTTTTTGTCAGTTTACTTCGAAGTCTTTTAGTAAATTAATATCTGAAAATTCTAGATCTTTCGACTTTGCTCAAGATGACAGAGAATTTTCATAATTATTAAGATCGTATCCAATGAATTCTGTTGGTGGGATTCATTCTAAATGCTTTGATCGATCTATATCTTTTTGGAATTTAGTAGATTTACGAGATCTTTCTTTTTGTGCTTCTAATTCCTTTCTGAATCACTCTTCGTCTATTTTAAATCATTTTTCTTCTGCTATTTCTCTAGTAAGCTCTATAGGAAATCAACATGTGTCATATAAGAAGAAAACATCTTTTCCTTCCAATATCTCACCTTTATTTTTTGGTAATCTAGATTCTAATTCCTTCATTCACTTAGATATTGTTTTTTTGAATAATTCTACTTCATCTAGTAGTGATTTTATAACTAATCATGTATCTAATTTGCGAATATGATCAAAATGATTTATTGCTTCTTTTGCCAAATTCCCAAAATCTTCAATACTAATATCTTTCAACAAAATTAGATTGTAATACATTCTTCTAATAATCATTCTCAATACATAACCACTTCATATATTTGATTGTATAACTCCATCATTTAATAGTAAGATAGCTGTTCTTAAGTGATCTACTACAATTCTAAATCTTCTTTTGTGATCCTGATATTTTAGATCTGTATATTTTTCTAGTAAATCAATTATTGGCTGAAATAAGTCGGTTTGAAAAACGGTTTCTTTGTTTTGCAAAACCATACACATTCTCTCAAATCACATTCAAGTATCTACGTTTTGATTTTTTAATTTAGTTAATTTTCAATCTTCATTACGATAATATTCCATAAACACGTTGTTTCGGATCTCCATTCGATTTTCTTCTCAAGCTTTCACATTATCTTTTTTAGAAGGGAATCACTCCCCTGTTCGATAAAATATTTCTGTATCTGGACCACAAGGTCAAACCGGACCAGGACTTCGTCGATTGTCTTTTGCTCACATAAAAGATATCTTATCATCTGGAATTCATACTTCTTTTCGATATTTAGCTGTTTCTTCATCTCTAGGAGCATCTTTATTTCACTCAAATACAGTCACTGCAAGTTTCTTTGTATCAAATCATAATTCATTGACTAAGAAATCATATGAATATTTTACTGATTCTTTTTTGAAATAATCTCATAAAGATCGATTTCCCATCATTTCAAAAAAAGTTAGATGAGAACTATCTCATACTTCATCTATATCAACGGTTCTAATACATTTTTGTATATTGAATAATCTATTTCATATTGGATGTGTTTTACCAGCCAAATATGGTACCAATTGTTGCATTCAAGCTACATTAAACATAGCTGTACTTTCTTTACTAGCAACTAATGATACTTCTGGTAAATGTTTGTGATCGTGTTTAGATCGGAAGTTTTCTCGTTTATTTCTTAGTGTTTTTGAATCCATTTAA
>DATFJH010000016.1:0-2365 GCA_035269265.1 Candidatus Absconditabacterales bacterium | reverse complement strand
ATCCAAAGTATTATACCGACCTGTACAATTAACCAATGTACCAGACTCATCCAAGCTAAATCATGTATTATAATTTTCTAAAAAATCTTGTTTTTCTGTTTTTGAAGATACTTTCGCAGATGTTTTTAAAGTAAACAATTTTGCATACATATAATCTTTAAGATTAGCCAACATATATTGTAATCTATCATCTTCTGTATACTCCATTTCTAGAGTTTTCAGTTGATCATAAAAATCTCGCAAATTTATATTGTTTTCTACAACCAAATTATCCAATTGTGATTTTAAGTTGCTCAAATCAGATATGTCATCTGTAATAGGAGTATAAGCAAAACTTGCTCATACAAACAAAAAGACAAAAAATCATAAAAACCATTTTTTCATTTTTGTTAAAAATTATATTTTAAAAGGTCAAAAGCATAGAAAAGTTACTTCACTTTTAACTTTTTATTCGGCAGTACTGCCAAATCAACTTTTCACTTTTAACTAATAAGTATATACTAAGAATAGCTAAATATTCAAGTAGAAAATATTTTGTTGTTTATTCAAATCTATTCAGAGTCTTCTTTTTCAGGTTTTTTTTCAGCCTTCCAAGCTTTTTCTAGGTCTTCTTCATTTATTTTATCATTCTCACCTTTACCTTTATTCCAAGCTCATATCTCTTTAGACAAGTTTGGATCATCCCACAAAGCTTCAGGAGTATTATATTTACCACTTTCTTTAGCATAACCAACAGCTTCACTTATAAAGTCATTTTTGTTGGTGTGTGTAGTACTATAATTTTCAAAAGGATTAGAATCTCAAATACCCAAAACATCATATTGTCTTTGCAACTCTTGATCCATACCTGTCAATCTCATTGCAGCATTAGAAAAATCAGCTCAATTTTCATTAAATGCACCAAATCAAACAGATCATCATCAAGGCATAGGAACAACAGGGATAGTAGCTGCGATTTTTTTAAACCCATCAAATATGTTATCCAAAGATTTATCTATAAAACCAATTCCTGTTTTAAAACTTACTGCCATCTTAACTACAAAAAATATCAAAAATAATCACAAAAAATAAACTATCAAATCAGCAAAACCATCTTTGACCGATCACATAGAAAACTCCATTATACCTTCAGACTTTATAGTAGAATCATAAAGTTCTCCACCTGGTTGTTTAACAGTTTCTATCATTACGTTTCAATCTGAAGTCAAAGGAATACTTGCTATATCATCCTTATTTATAACTCAATCAATCAAAATCAAAATTACCATCACAATACTTAGGGCTCACACCATCAAAACAGGCTTAAAAATCAATTTTATTATATTTGAAACTTTTAAAATTTCAGACAAAAATCACAAATCTCATATTTTTTCTATTTTGAATACTTTCAACAATATTATAGCGGGCATAAGTGGTATGATAATCCACAACATCAATATTCTAAACAAATTGAACAAAAATATCAAAAACATCATCAATGTAAAAAAGATCAATACTATAGCAGACAATCATAAATCCAAAAACAAATCTCACCAATCAGTAATATCACTTTCACTATCCATAGATCATGAATGTTTTTCAATATCATTGAAATTAAATACAGACAAACCTAAAAATATCAAAGGACCAGACATAGAATCATGCCCTGGCATAAGTGTATCTATAACTCAATTCAATTCATCATCTGTCATATCAGCAAAAGGAGATTCTGGATAAGGTTCTCGTTGTACTATATCAGATTCATTTTTAGCATCAAACTTCAATTTTCCTTTTGGTAGTTCTCTTAAATTATCATTAAAATGTCATTTAAACTCGTCACTCGATGCCATAAATTGAGACGGAAAAGCTGCTATTGCAGAAGTCATAATAGTAGAAACATCAATCACGGCTCAAAGTAGAAACCAACTCATTTGTATCAAAACTCATGCTATCAAAGTTTTCTTTATAACTGGTAATGGTTTCCATTCACCAGATCAACTGTTTATTGAAAATATACTCTTAACTATTGCAAACAAAACCATAAATCACAAAGCAAAATTAGCAAAGTTTTTGATTATATTCCACAATGTCCACAAACTAGCATCCAAATGCAAAAAAGACCCATAAACCAAATCATTGGTCATCAATTTACCTGCTAAATTTGCAAATATAATCCAAACCCAAGAAGCCAAGGACAATACTAAACTCAAAACTTTTGATACCCAATCAATTCAACTAATTTCTCCATCTGCAGCATAAGTCTTTCCAACGAAAAGAATTCACAAAACCAAAAACATCAACACCCACTTCATGTTTTTTTTGTTCTTTATTCGTGCTATAATGTTTTTAAATTTTATCATATTTTGTATATATTATTAATTTGTTG